>JAUIJX010000034.1 GCA_030430795.1 Alphaproteobacteria bacterium
CCCTGCCTGTCATTACTGGCGCTACGGAACCTGACCTCCGGAGACAGCTTGCCTTCCATGTGGCCCGTATTGTTTCTGGTCATCGTGGTGGCCGCTACGGATATTGGCGCATATTTCACCGGACGGCTGATTGGCGGCCCTAAGCTCGCCCCCAGATTCAGCCCCAACAAAACCTGGGCCGGATTGTTAGGCGGCATGAGCGCGGCCGCTATCGCTGCTGTCAGTATGATGGGCATGGTGTCTTTTCCTGATTCCACGCTCACAGCTATTGCATGCGGCGCAGGATTAGCAGTGCTGGCCCAAATTGGTGACCTGTTTGAATCCGCTATGAAGCGCCGAGCCGGGGTCAAAGACAGCGGCACCATCCTGCCGGGGCATGGCGGCTTGCTGGATCGCGTGGACGGGCTGATGTTTACCGCTCCGGTCATGGCAGGATTGCATTTATATCAGGGGAGCGTGATTTCATGAGCCCTTCCCTTCGCGCCATACCGGGTACACAGACCACACCGAAAAGCCTGACGGTTCTGGGAGCAACCGGGTCCATCGGACAAAGCACCCTGCGGCTGGTGGAGCAGCACCCGGAGCGCTTTTCGCTCGATATACTGACGGCGCATGACAATGTCGAAGCACTGGCAGAATTGGCGCGACGCTTTTCACCACGACAGGTAGTGATCGGCAATGAGGCACATTATGCTGCCCTGAAGGGTGCATTAGCCAATACATCCGTGGAGGTTGCTGCCGGTGAAGAGGCGTTGATCGCCGCTGCTGCTGCACCTTGCGATTTCGTGATGGCCGCAATTGTCGGTGCTGCCGGGCTGGCGCCAACGCTGGCCGCCATTCAGGCCGGGCGCACGGTTGGGCTGGCCAACAAAGAATGCCTCGTCGCTGCAGGAGAGTTGGTGATGCGCAGCTGCCGACAAAGCGGCGCGACCCTCTTGCCGGTTGATTCCGAGCATAACGCCATATTTCAGGTGATTGAGTGCAATCATAATGACGATATCGAGAAGGTGATCCTCACCGCTTCCGGCGGGCCATTGCGTGAAATGGATGCTCAGAGCTTAACCCAAGTGACACCAGAGCAAGCCGTGGCACACCCTAACTGGTCGATGGGTGCTAAGATTTCCGTCGACTCCGCCACGCTCATGAATAAGGGGCTGGAAGTAATCGAAGCGCATCATCTGTTTTCCCTGCCGCCGGAGAAACTGGAAGTAGTCGTGCACCCGGAATCGATCGTGCATAGTTTTGTGCATTTTGTCGATGGCTCGGTGATCGCGCAAATGAGCCCGCCAGACATGATTATCCCGATTGCGCATACGCTGCACTGGCCGGAGCGCCACGGTTTCGACGCACCAAAACTGGATATGGTCAGTATTGGCAGCCTACATTTTGAGGCGCCGGATCATGCACGTTTCCCCTGCCTCGGTCTGGCCTACGATGCCATGAAAGCAGGACAGAGTATGCCTGCGGTTCTTAATGCCGCCAACGAAGTCGCTGTCCATGCATTCCTTGACAAACGCATTGGTTTTACCGATATCCAAAGGGTAATCGGACAGACACTGGACAGCAGCAGCCCGCAAGGATACGCTTCTCTGGAGGATATCCAGTCGATTGACGCCAAGGCGCGCCGGATAGCCGAAACATTTATTACTTAAGGACAGTTTCATGGACATGCTACATACCGCCGTTTCTTTCATCCTGATTATTTCGGCTATCGTATTTATCCATGAGTATGGGCATTATATTATTGCCCGCTGGGCTGGTGTGCGGATTGAAACCTTTTCTATCGGTTTTGGTCGGGAAATCTTCGGCTGGAACGACAAGCACGGCACACGCTGGAAATTCAGCCTGATCCCGATGGGTGGATATGTAAAAATGTTCGGCGATGCCACCGAAGCCAGCACACCCGACGCGGCGCGGCTGGAAGAAATGTCCGAGGAAGAAAAGTCTGTCAGCTTCCATTACAAGCCCCTTTATAAGAAAGCGCTGATTGTTTCGGCTGGTCCGATTGCTAACTTCCTACTGACGATTCTGATTTTTACCTATTTCATCTTCACGAATGGTCTGTCTACAACTGAGCCGATTATTGGTGAGATCATCCCCGGCACTCCGGCAGAAGAAGCCGGGCTTATAGCTGGTGATCGCGTGCTGCGCGTGAATGACACCGAGATCGAGCGATTTAATGAGATCCCACGCATGATCGCCACCAATACCGGCACGGAAATCACCCTGACCATCCTGCGTGACGAAGAAACAATGACCCTGCCGATTGTGCCGCGCATGTATGAGGAAGAAGACGCGCTGGGTAATGTGATTCAGCGTCCATTGATCGGGTTTAAGAGCCTGAAAATCACCTCGGAGAATGTAGGCGTTCCCCGAGCGCTACTGGAAGCGGTGATCCGCACCGCCGATATTACATGGATGACATTTGATTATATCGGGCAGATTGTGTCCGGCGACCGTAGTGCTGAAGAACTCAAAGGCCCGGTCGGGATCGCGCAGCTTTCCGGGCAAGCCGCAGAAAAAGGGTTTTTCACGATCCTGTGGTTCATGGCGCTGCTCTCCGCCAATCTCGGGATGGTGAATCTGTTTCCGATACCCCCGCTGGATGGCGGACACCTGCTCTATTACGCCATTGAAGGCGCACGCGGCAAGCCGATGGCGGAGAAATTCCAAATGTGGGGCTTTCGCGCTGGTTTTGCCTTACTGATGACGCTTATGGCCTTCACGGTCTATAACGACATCAAGCAGATCATTATTGGTTGAGGTTTTTCAAATAATCCTGCTCGAAGGCATCGAGCTTACCGGCAGCGATAGCGTCACGGATACCGTGCATCAGCCATTGATAATAATGCAGGTTATGCCATGACAGCAGGATCGGCCCCAGCATCTCATCGGCCTTGAACAGGTGATGCAAGTACGCGCGGCTATAGTCGGCTCCCGGCCCGATACCCCCTTCCCATAACGGGCGCGCATCGTCAGCATGGCAGGCATTGCGGATATTCACTTCGCCTTCCGGTGTGTAGGCGCGGCCAAAACGGCCGGAGCGCGTCGGAATGACGCAATCAAACATATCAATACCACGCCGCACAGCGCCGATAATATCTTCCGGCTTACCAACACCCATCAGGTAATGCGGTTTATCATCCGGCAATGCTGGCACAGCATAGTCCAGCACCTCGAACATGACTTCCTGCCCCTCACCGACGGCCAGCCCGCCGATAGCATAGCCATCAAAACCAATGTCACTTAACGCCTCACTGGAGGCGATGCGCAGATCTTCATACATACTGCCCTGCTGAATACCAAAGACACCGTAGCCGTCGCGGTCTTTGAAGGCATCCTTCGAGCGCCCGGCCCAGCGCATGGAGCGTTCCATCGAGGCTTTTGCCACCGCATGGGTAGCGGGATAGGAGGTGCATTCATCCAACACCATGCTGATATTGCTATCCAGCAAGAATTGTATCTCCATCGCCCGTTCCGGTGTCAGTTCGTGCGTGCTGCCGTCAATGTGAGATTTGAAGGTTGCCCCCTCTTCCGTCATTTTGCAGATATCTTTGAGTGACATGACCTGAAAGCCGCCGGAATCCGTCAGGATCGGCTTGTTCCAACGCATGAATGTATGCAGCCCACCCAATTCTGCCACACGCTCGGCACCGGGGCGCAGCATCAGGTGATAGGTGTTACCAAGCAGGATATCCGCACCGGTGGCTTCCACCTGCTCCGGCGTCAGCCCTTTGACGGTCGCCGCCGTGCCCACCGGCATGAAGGCCGGCGTGCGGATATCGCCATGCGCCGTGCTGAGCGAGCCCAGCCGTGCTTTGCCATCAGTGGCGGCGATGGTGAATATGAGACTCATCCGTCCTGCCTTTCCAAGAAACACGCATCTCCGTATGAATAAAAACGGTAGTGGTTGTCAATGGCATGTTGATAAGCGCTTTGCACGCGCTCTAGCCCGGCAAAGGCGGAAACCAGCATAAACAGCGTAGATTTTGGCAGATGGAAGTTGGTCATCAAGCAATCGACGCATTTGAAGCGGTAGCCGGGAGTGATGAAAATATCCGTCTCATCACAGAAGGGATGCAGCACGCCCTGCTCATCCGCCGCCGATTCCAGCAAGCGTAGTGAGGTCGTCCCCACCGCTATCACGCGCCCGGCAGCATGATTGACCGCATCTGCCACCTCTGCCGTCACTTCTCCCCATTCACTGTGCATGTGATGGTCTTCGGTATCCTCCGCCTTGACCGGCAGAAAAGTGCCGCCACCGACATGCAGCGTGACATAGACGATTGTTACACCCCTGGCGCGGATGGTATCGAGTAGTTCCGGCGTGTAATGCAGCCCTGCCGTTGGGGCAGCCACCGAGCCGTTATGCTCGGCATAGCAGGTTTGATAATCCTGTTTGTCGGCGGCCTCATCCGCACGTTCGATGTAAGGCGGCAGCGGCATATGGCCATGCTTCTCAAGCGCCGCCACTAGATCATCCGTTTGCCAGCGAATGATCACTTCGCCTGATGGCGTTTTGTCGATGACCTCGGCAGCCAGATTGTCAGCGATGGTGATGATGTCTCCCGGTTTCAGGCGCTTGGCCGGGCGGGCAAACACCGTCCAGTCACCATTTGGCAATGGTTTATGCAGAAGAAGCTCAATCTTCACCTCGCCTCGCGTGCCATAGAGGCGCGCCGGGATCACCCGCGTATTATTGAGCACCAGCACATCGCCCGCCGATAGCAAAGACGGCAGATCGGAAACCTGCTTATCGTTTAGTGCGTCTGGTGTGATATGAAGAAGTTTTGCGGACTCGCGCGGAGAGGCTGGGTGCGTCGCAATGCGCCCCTCCGGCAAGTCAAAATCGAAAAGAGAGACCCGCAAGGGCTATTCAGCCGGTGCCTCTTCCTTCACATCAGCAGCCACCTTCAGGCTGATGATCTTGTCAGGATTGGCAGGTGGCTCCCCACGCGCAATGTTATCGACATGATCCATGCCTTCGATCACTCGTCCCCACGCCGTATACTGGTTATCGAGAAAACGGGCATCATCAAAGCAAATGAACCACTGGCTGTTGGCACTATCCGGATGGCCAGCACGCGCCATCGAAACCGTCCCGCGAATATGCGGCGTATCATTGAATTCGGCTTTCAGATTCGGTTTATCAGAACCACTGGTTCCCGTACCTGTCGGATCACCCGTTTGCGCCATGAAGCCATCAATCACGCGGTGAAAAATGATTCCGTCATAGAAACCTTCACGCGCCAGTTCTTTAATCCGCGCCACGTGATTTGGCGCCACATCCGGTAATAACTCAATCACCACGCGTCCGTCTTTCAATTCCAGATAAAGCGTGTTTTCTTTGTCTGCTGCCTCTGCCATGTTGCCCCCAACCAAAATTATCATGAATAAAAATGCGACCAGTTGTTTCACAAACGACTCCTTGTCTAATAATTGCGTCTTTCAGGCATAGTGAATGACCGGAGTGAATGCAAGTACGTTACGCCGCCCGCTCAAAAAAAAGCGTCAAGCCGCGCCGCCACTTCGGGGGAGACAAAGTCGGAAATGTCACCGCCCAGTTTGGCAATCTGCTTCACAAAGCGTGAGGATATGAAGTGCGTGGACTCTGAAGCCGTCATAAAGATGGTTTCCATCTGCGGGTCGAGACGCGCATTCATGCAGGCCATCTGGAATTCGTATTCATAGTCGGAGACAGCGCGCATACCACGGATCAGAATGCGTGAGCCATGTTCACGCGCGAAATTGACCAGCAGTCCTGAGAAGCTCTGCACCTCAATGCGTTTGGCATCTTCACCGAAAGACTGGATATCCGTTTTCACCAGTTCGGTCCGCGCTTCCAGACTGAACATCGGGTCTTTGCCGGAATCCTGCGCCACGCCGATCACCAGCCGATCCACGACATTGAGTGCGCGGCGAATGATATCCTTATGGCCTACGGTGATGGGATCAAACGTCCCCGGATAGATGGCTATGCGTTCAGTCATCTAGCTGCGGGTATTATTGAGATCGAGGAGATCATCACCGGTGTTTGCCGCCTGTGTATTGTAGGTCTCCACCCAGTTACCGTATTTTCTTGGACGGAACGTTTTAATAAACCAGCCCTGAATGCGTTTGAAAAATGACATATTATGCCTCCTTATCGTCGTCGGTTGCTGAATCCTGTGCTTCCTCCGCTACAGACGTTTCCGCCTCTATTTCCTCATCATCTGCATCTTCGTGCCCGATGGCCGATTCGTTGATACGCACAGCAGAGACCACTTTTTCGCCTTTGGCCGTACGGAAGATGGTCACACCCTGCGTGTTACGGCCTGCAATGCGAATATCATGCACCGAGGTGCGGATAATCTTCGCCTGATCGGTCATCAGCATGATCTGATCCCCGTCTTCGACCGGGAAACTGGCCACCACGCTACCATTGCGCTCACTGGTAACGATATTGACGATGCCGGAGCCACCACGGTTGGTGGCGCGGTATTCATAACTGGAAGAGCGCTTGCCGTAACCGTTTTGCGTGATAGAGAGAATGAACTGCTCACGTTCTTCCATTTCCGCAAGGCGATCTGCGCTCAACTCAATATCTTCCACGCCCGCTTCGGCCTGCATTTCTTCATCGCCTTCGGCGCGGCGCTTGGCGGATGCGTATTTCAGATAGGCCTGCCGCTCTTCTGCAGTCGCGCGGGAACCATAGAGGATCGACATACCAACCACATCGTCACCCTTGGCCAGCTTCACGGCACGTACCCCTGTGGAATTGCGGCTTTTGAACACACGCACTACGTCAACCGGGAAGCGGATACACTTGCCCGAACGCGCGGCAATCAACACATGGTCAGTTTCCTGACATGGCTTGACGCTGATAAGCTGCTCGCCTTCGTCCAGTTTCATGGCGATCTTACCGTTGCGCATCACATTCTGGAAGTCGGAGAGGTCATTACGGCGGATCGTTCCCATCGACGTCGCGAACATCACATGCAGGCTATCCCAGGTCGATTCGTCTTCCGGCAGCGGCATGAAGGTGTTGATGACCTCGCCCTGCTCCAGCGGGAAGACGTTAATCATCGCCTTACCCTTGGATTGCGGTGTACCAAGCGGCAGACGATACACCTTCATCTTATAGACTTTCCCCGTGTTGGAGAAGAACAGCACCGGCGTATGGGTATTGACGACAAAGAGTTGCTCAATGGCGTCTTCGTCTTTCATCGACATGCCGGATCGCCCTTTTCCGCCACGACGCTGCGCACGGTAGGTATCCAGCGGCACACGCTTGATATAGCCACCCTGCGTGACCGTCACCACCATTTCTTCACGCTGGATCAGGTCTTCAATGTCGTGCTCAAACTCGGACTCTTCGATCTGCGTACGGCGCGGCACGGCATATTGCTCTTTCACTTCCAGCAATTCGTCTTTCATAATGCGGAAGCGCTCGTCACGATTACCGAGGATGTGCAAATAGGTCTTAATCTCTTCACCCAGCTCACCCAGCTCTTTATTGATCTTCTCCTGCTCCAGGCCAGTCAGGCGCTGCAGGCGTAATTCCAGAATCGCGCGGGCCTGCTCTTCGGTGAACTTGATGCGGCCACCTTCCAGCGCGTTACGCTTGTCATCAACCAGTTCCAGCAGCGGGATGACGTCCTCCGCTTTCCAGTCGCGCGACATCAACTCTTCACGGGCAACAACCGGGTCAGCAGCAGCACGAATCACAGCGATCACTTCATCAATATTCGCTACAGCAATCGCCAGACCAATCAAGGTGTGCGCACGATCACGCGCCTTATTCAGCAGGAAAGCCGAGCGGCGATTGATCACCTGCTCACGGAATTCGATGAAGGCTTCCAGCACATCTCTCAGATTTAGCTGCTGCGGACGGCCATTATTCAGCGCCAGCGTGTTGACACCGAAGCTGGTTTGCAGTGGTGTGTAGGTATAGAGTTGATTCAGCACTACATCCGGCACGGCATCACGCTTACATTCAATGACTACGCGAACGCCGGATTTATCGGATTCGTCACGCAAGTCTGAGATGCCTTCAATCTTCTTATCGCGTACCAGCTCAGCGATGCGCTCGATCATCCGCGCCTTGTTCACCTGATACGGGATTTCATGGACGATGATCGCGGATTTGCCGCCAGAGAGTTCTTCGATCTCAGTCTTGGCGCGCATGATAACGGAGCCACGCCCCGTATGCATCGCGGAATGCGAGCCGGAGCGCCCTAAGATGATGCCGCCAGTTGGGAAATCTGGCGCCGGAATCACTTCCATCAGTTCGTCGATGGAGGCACCGGGGTTGTCAATCAGCATGCAGGTGGCATCCACCACTTCGCCAAGGTTATGCGGTGGAATATTGGTTGCCATACCAACGGCAATACCACCGGCACCGTTGACCAGAATATTCGGGAAACGTGCAGGCAACACCACCGGCTCCTGCTCGGAACCATCGTAGTTTTCCTGAAAATTGACGGTGTCTTTATCAATGTCTTCCAGCAGTGAGGTCTGCGAGACTTTGGCCAGACGGGATTCGGTGTAACGCATCGCCGCCGGGTTATCGCCGTCCATAGAACCGAAGTTCCCCTGCCCGTCCACCAGCATCAGCGACATGGAAAACGGCTGCGCCATCCGCACTAAGGCATCGTAAATCGCGGAGTCACCATGCGGGTGATATTTACCCATGACCTCCCCGACGATACGAGCAGATTTCTTGTATGGCTTGTTATAATCGCACCCGGCTTCCTGCATCGCGAAGAGGATTCGGCGGTGCACCGGTTTCAGGCCGTCACGGACATCCGGAATAGCACGAGAGACGATCACGCTCATAGCGTAATCGAGGTACGATTTCTTCATCTCCGATTCAATGGAGACCACTTTCAGATTCAATGCGTCAGACAAGGTGAAATACCCTACAAGGTTAGCTTAAACCTTGTATAGCAGCCGGTTTTACGGAGCGCAACGGTTGTTGTTAAGATTTAGAGAGAAATACGGTTGTTATGCATTGAGGCCTTGGCCGGTCTGTACTTGCTGGCCAACCTGAACGGCAGCGAATGTACCCAACTCGTCCCCTCGAATTTCTCTATCTCCGGCTTGAACGCCAGCTCTTTCCATCATGGTGCCAATTCCTGCCACCTGCGTTTTTGTTTCCGGATTGAGGGATGCATCCATTTTTTCCATGAGGCCAGACCACATTTCCGACACTTTCTCGGCCATAGCTGTCTTAAAGCTCATGAAACCAGCAACCATACCACCTATTGCAGCCAGACCAGTGTCCTGACCGCCTTTTTTCGCCGCTTCTTCTTCCAAGCGGGCTCTGGTCTGATCCGGCGTCTCACCCGGAAGTGCATTCATTGCCGTTTGCATGTCTGCCTGCGCAGCATATGCCGCACGATCGGTTGCCTCATCCAGTGCCGCCGCACCGCCAGCTACGTTTTCTGCCGCTACATTATTTCCGTGGCGCGCATGCATCTCAGCCAATGCCACATCTCTTGCTGTGGCTGTACTATTGACCCCCGCTTGTGCGCGATCCGTCATCGCAGATGGATCATCCGCAGCCATTGCCGCACCACCTTCGGTTCCCAGCGTACCGCCAAGCCCCCCGGGAACTTCACCCGTTGCGATTTTTCCTAATTGGTCAGCATTGAGATTTGGTCCCACGGCATTTTCCAATGCAATCTGTTCCTCCGGCGTAATTTCACCACCATTTGCCAATCTGCGGGCAATGTCCTGAACAATTGGATCAATTTGACTCATACGGAACCCCTTCACATGTCATATATATAGAGTATTTTACTTGTTTTTTATTGAATTCACAAGACTCTACATATGGCTGTCATCAAACTGTAATATAGCATGAAGCGGTTAATGGATGGTTAATTTTTGTTAATTAACCTTAACCTGAGCGCATTAAGTTTAATAAAGCCCTCCGCATCCTTTTGATCATAGACCGCATCCTCCTCAAAGGTCACATGATCCTCAGAATACAGACTGTTAGGCGATTTACGTCCTTCAATGATGACATTACCTTTATACAGGCGCAGGCGTACGGTTCCAGTAACGCGCTCCTGACTCTTATCAATCAGCGCCTGCAGCATCTCACGCTCCGGCGAGAACCAGTAGCCGTTATAGATAAGCTCTGCATATTTCGGCATAATTTCATCCTTGAGGTGTGCGGCACCACGATCCAGCGTAATGGACTCGATGGCACGGCGGGCATATTGCAGGATGGTGCCGCCCGGCGTTTCATAAACACCACGGGATTTCATACCGACATAACGGTTTTCGACAATATCAATGCGCCCCACGCCGTTTTCACCGGCCAGACGGTTGAGTTCGGTCAACAAAGCCGCTGGAGAGAGTTTTTTGCCGTTAATGGCGGTTGGGTCACCCTTTTCGAAGTCAATTTCGATGGGGGTCGGGGGATCCGGCGCCTTTTCCGGTGAGACAGTCAGGCGGAACATGTCCTCATCAGGCCCGACCCACGGGTCTTCCAGCGCCTTTCCTTCATAGGAAATATGCAGCAGGTTGGCATCCATCGAGTATGGTGCCTCGCCGTGTTTATCCTTCGGCACCGGAATCTGGTGCTGCTGAGCGTATTCAATCAGCTTGGTGCGAGAATTAAGTTCCCACTCACGCCACGGCGCGATCACCTTGATGTCCGGCTTGAGCGCATAATAACCCAACTCGAAGCGCACCTGATCGTTGCCCTTACCGGTGGCACCGTGCGAGACCGCATCGGCACCGACTTCCTGCGCAATTTCAATCTGGCGCTTGGAAATCAGTGGGCGGGCGATGGACGTGCCCAACAGATAAATGCCTTCATACAGCGCATTGGCACGGAACATCGGGAACACATAGTCGCGGACGAATTCCTCGCGCAAATCTTCAATAAAGATATGCTCTTTCTTGATGCCCATCATCTCGGCTTTGGCGCGTGCAGGCTCCACTTCCTCCCCCTGCCCAATGTCAGCAGTGAAGGTCACCACCTCACAGTTGTATGTGTCCTGCAGCCAGCGCAAAATGATGGAGGTATCCAGCCCGCCGGAATATGCGAGCACGACTTTTTTAACATTTTGTGTCATACTGTTCCCCTGTTCACTGTTGCCCTTCCTATAGAGCAAGCATCACAGTGACGCAAGCGGGCTTTATGGATACAAATCACAAGGAGTAAGAATGAAGCGCTTTGACCGAATTTTGAATATCGTACTGATCGCTGCCGTCGGGTTGTGGATAATCAATTACTTTGCCGAAGACTCTTTGATGCCGGGCGATGATGCAGAAAACGTGAGCGCTGGCGAAGCCGTTGCCGCAGACACCCCTCTTCCATCAGCTTATGCAGGATTGAATCAGAACGACCTGCGCATGCTCACAGAAAGCAGTGAACCGGATAAGCCTGTGATGTTGGTCATCTACACCTCATGGTGTCCATATTGCAAGAAGCTGCTTCCCGGCGTCATCAACATTGCCAGAAACCATAGTGACAAGGTAGACGTAGTTGCCATTTCCATCGATGACAGCCCGGCCGACCTCAAGAACTTCTTCGGCAACCTGAAACCAGAACCACCTTTTGTCACTTATAACCAATCCAACCCCATCCAGCAGCGCGCTCTGCATGGATTTTTGCAAAATCATGGCTTGCAATTTAGCGGCGGCATCCCTTATATGGCATTCTTCAGAAACGGGGAGGCCGTTGATGAGCAACGAGGCATGGTGCCGGAAAGCGTCCTGCTTGATAAAATTGACAAACTAACAAACAAAGAATCAACGTCATGAACATCGATAAATTATCCATAGGTGACAACCCGCCTTGGGATGTAAACGTCATCATTGAAGTGCCGATGGGCGCCGAACCTATTAAATACGAAATCGACAAAGACTCCGGCGCATTATTCGTCGACCGCTTTCTGCATACCGCTATGCATTACCCATGCAATTACGGGTTTATCCCTCACACCTTATCCGGCGATGGTGACCCGGCAGACGTGATGGTGGTTGGACGTCGCCCGGTAGTGCCCGGCTGCGTGATCGCGGCACGCCCTATCGGGGTGCTGATGATGGAAGATGACGGTGGCATGGATGAAAAAATTCTGGCCGTGCCGGCTGAACGTCTGCACCCTTTTTATAAAGACATCGAGACTTACACCGACCTGCCAGGCATTTTGACCGAGCAGATTTACCATTTCTTCGAGCATTATAAAGACCTGGAGAAAAACAAATGGGTGAAAGTGCATGGGTGGAAAGATCAGAATGTCGCGGCAGAACTGATCCAAGAAGCGATCGAACGCAACACACAAGTACACAAAGTCGCGTAAGCATCCGATTCTAAAAAACTAACTTATTGCATTATATGCCGTCTTCTGGCATGTCTCTTGGGTTCCTATCAAAAAGCAACCTTATGAAGGCGTAGTTATGTTAGATATTGTAAGCATTGAATCTCTTGTATTGGGCAGTGCGGTGCTGGCGATTGTATATGGTCTGCTGACCATTCGCTCCATCCTGTCCGCTGAAACCGGCAATGAAAAAATGGTGGAAATTGCCTCCGCCATTCAGGAAGGCGCACGTGCCTACCTGAACCGCCAATATCGCACCATCGCGGTGGTTGGTGTGGTGATTGCCCTGCTGCTGAGCTGGAAGCTTGGCGCACATTCCGGCCTCGGCTTTGTTATTGGCGCCGTGATGTCTGGTGCCGCCGGGTATATCGGCATGAATATTTCCGTGAAATCAAACGTGCGCACCACTGAGGCCGCGCGTAACAGCCTTCAAAAAGCGCTGGATATTGCTTTCCGCGCAGGCGCTGTGACCGGCATGCTGGTGGTCGGTCTCGGTCTGCTGGCTGTGGGTGGATATTTCTTCTACCTGAGCGGCGGCGATCATGACACGCGTCACATTCTTGAGTCTCTGGTATCCCTGAGCTTCGGTGCTTCCCTGATTTCCATCTTCGCCCGTCTGGGTGGCGGTATCTTTACCAAAGGTGCCGATGTGGGTGCTGACCTCGTGGGTAAAGTAGAAGCCGGTATTCCTGAAGACGATCCGCGTAACCCGGCTGTGATTGCCGATAACGTCGGTGATAACGTCGGTGACTGCGCCGGTATGGCTGCCGACCTGTTTGAGACTTATGTGGTAACGATCGTGGCCACCATGCTGCTATCTTCCATTTACTTCGTGGGCGACACGCAGGCATTGATGCTGGAATATCCGCTGGCGATCGGCGCGGTATGTATTGTGACATCCATTATCTCTACCTATTTCGTGCGCCTTGGCGCAGATAACAATATCATGAAAGCCCTCTATAAAGGCTTCATCGGCTCCGCCGTATTATCTGCTCTGGCGATTGGTTATGTGACCAGCGAAATGGTTGGGTTCGACACTCTTTATGCGATTTCCAATC
>JAUIJX010000035.1 GCA_030430795.1 Alphaproteobacteria bacterium
TTCGCCATGAACTCTATCTGGGGGACCATTCTTTCAACCAATTCCTCTATAATTCTGGCAAACATATTACGCCCTCCCCATTCCGCTTTGTAACGGTGCATTGCCGTCACCTGCATAGGAAGCAAATTGAGTTTTGTTTTGCTGGTCCCTTTCATCCAGAATTTTTTGAGCGAATCCTTTGGCTTCCTCCTCGATGTATTGCTTCTTGGGCATGCTAAAGAGCTTGTTTCCGGCATAGGCACCCGTAACCGTCCCTATCACAGGGCCAGCCAACATACCTGCAACAAAACCATAACTTGCGTATTTGTTGCCTGCACCTAAAGCAGCATCTAATCCTTTTCCAGCTCCTGTACATAAAGCTGTGCTGGCCAGTAATCCAAGCCAATTCCCTATGCCCCCACCAACTAATGTCGTGGCGACATTTCCTGTATTTCTCAGCATCCCATTTTTAGGTATCGGGTTTTGCAGTTTGTAGTCTTCGAAGGCCTGATCGATGCTCGCCTGATCGATGCCTTGCGATGCCAGAATTAGCGAGGCCCGATCATGTATCTTGTCTTTGACTTTTTCTTCCGGCGGCTTATTAAAGGCTATGTTTCCTACATAGGCACCCGTAATAGCAAGACCACCTGATAAAATAGCCCCTAGCGCCGGATTTTCCATAGCCAGGCCAGTTTTTTCACCTATAAACGAGCCTGCCTTATAGCCCGCCAGAGTCGTTCCTACGTTTGCCAGTTCCCGCCACATTAGTTGGTACTTTCTTTTTATTATCTTAATTCCCTATCTTACTATTTTTTCTCATCATTTTATTGTGAAGATTATATGACGATTTAGGGTGAAAATATGAAGAATGTTCATATAATCTTCACACTTCTCTACGATTTCTTATTGTATACCAGTTGCTTCGAATTCTTTAGGAGCATAAAGCAATGGCCGAGGCATTACCGGTTTACGAACTCGACGCAACGTATCACGAGACCGTGGACGGCAACACCGTCACGCTGAGCAACGACGACCATGTCATCGGGAGTTTCACGATTTATCCTGCGAAAGAAGGCGGAATGTTTGATGAGCCGACGGTTGCATTTCGTTATGGCAGGGACGGAGAAGCATTCTACCCTGCATCTCACCATCATTGGCCGGATGTGGTGCGCGATCTGGCACGCAAGCAGGAAGCCGGAGAGATCGATGCCGATCAGGCGCTATTGCAATTGGTGGGGTTCAACCGCCTACTTTGTAACCGCGCTGCCCATATCACCCTAAATGTCATGCCCAATGATTGTGGTGTTGACATACCTGTCGCAGCGGATGCATTGCGAGAATTTCCCCTTACACCAGACGTTGCAAACCGCTATTTCACCATGAATCCCAGAGCAGATGACGATGTGAATGCTGCCCTTATCATCAATGACCGTATTGATGAATTGCTGCAACGCGGTAGGGTGATTGACCCGTATGCTAAGTATTATGCATCCAGCCGTGATGGCGATAAAGGCTGGCAGCAGGGTCGCTAGAGCTTCAGCCGTTCAACGGCTTCACCACCGATAATGTGTTTCTGGATGACTTCTTCTACCTCGGCCTCACTGGTGCAGCGATACCAGACGCCGTCAGGATAGACGACCATCACCGGCCCTTCTTCGCAACGATCCAGACAGCCCGACGCGTTGATGCGGACATCGGTGATGCCCAGTTCCTTGCACCGGTCTTTCATGTAGTTGCGGAGCGGCCCACCGCCACGGTCGATGCAGCATTTACGCTCATGCCCATCGGGGCGTTTGTTGGTGCAGCAAAAGACGTGCTTGCGATAGAATAATTCGGTCATATCATCCCCACGGCCCATGACGGCGGCGCCATGGGTTTTTGTTCGGCATAAAGAGTTGCTCGCTTTGCGGTGATTGCGACGATGCACGGTAGGTTTGCTGCGGGGCGGTTTGCGGCTGCTGGCCGACTTCTCCGCCGAGTGCCACCAGCGCCTCGATACGTTTTTTGATCGGCGGGTGGGTGGCGAACATCCCCATGAAACCATGCGCGTTTTCAATGCACATTTGTTTGACGTCATCGGGTACGCGCGGCATCTCGGCATGGCCGGATATTTTTTGCAGCGCCCGGATCATGGCGCCCGGATCACCCGTCAGCTCCACCGAACCGGCATCGGCAAGGTATTCGCGACGGCGTGACAAGGCAAAGCGAATGGCCATCGCCAGCACATACCCCACCGCCATCACGGCGAATGCAATGATCATCATGCGGCCGTCGCGGCTGCTGCGATCCCTGCCCGCAAACATCATGTTGCGGAAGATCATCTGGCAGGCAAAGCTGATGATACCCGCGAAGATGACGCTGATGATCAGCAGGCGGACATCGCGGTGGCGGATGTGGGAAAGCTCATGCCCAATGACGGCTTTCAGTTCATCTTCTTCCAGCGCGTCGATGATGCCGCGCGTCAGTGTGACGGTGTAGTTGCTCTCCTTGATACCACTGGCAAAGGCGTTCAGCACCGGGCTGTCAATCACCTGTATTTTTGGCATAGGCAGGTTGTTCTTACGACAGATGGATTCGACCAGACGGTAGACGACCGGGGCTTCTTCCCTGGTGAGTGAGCGGGCGCCGGTGGAGGCATTGATCATCGCCTGATGGGAGAACCACGCAATGGCGAACCAGATGCCGGCACCGATGATCGCATAATGGCCGTATGTCAGCACACCGTTTACACCCGCTTCGACCAGATCATAGGGAATATCCTGCGGGTAGCCGTATCCGCTGACAGCGAAGAAGGCAAACATGATCAGTAAAAGGAGCAGCGGGAGGCCTGCCAACAGCAGCACCGATTTGACCTCGTTACTGCGCATATGCGCCGCTAACTCTGGCATCGGCACCTGCATGGAGACTCTCCGTTAGAATATGGTGGCGAGGCTGTAACTGATGGATCGCTGCACAAACTGGATCAGGATGATCAGGATGACCGGCGAAATGTCGATGCCGCCAAGGTCCGGCAGGATGCTGCGGATTGGGCGCAGCAGCGGATCCAGCAGGCGATCTAATGCTTCATAGACTTTACCCACAAACGGGTGGTAGCGGTTGACGATATTAAAACTGATCAGCAGGCTCAGGATGACCCAGATGAACACAGCCATCTGCAGCAGATCGAGGATAGTGAATGCAAGCCAGACAAGCGGGTTGGAGGTAAACATGCGACAAATCCATGCGAGTTACGTATGGCAGCAGTATAGTCAGCGCCAACCCGTTGTAAAGAAGCGTTGTAACTGCTTAGTTGGCGTTCTTCTTATCGACGACCTCAAGCAACCCACCTTCCGCTGTACCACTAATCAGCACATCGCGCAGGTATTGCTCAACGCTGCAGCCGCAATAATCATGCTGCTCCGGATACACAAACGCATTGATCAGTGACGTCCGCTCAATACGGAAAACACCTTCTTTCATCGCAATCTCACTGATGACCTTATGTTCCAGCAACTGATGCTGAATCATTCTGGCCATATCAATGCCTTTCGGCAGGCTGGCAATCTGCATGGTGTACCATTCGACATTCTTACCCAGTTTATTCGGGCGAATCTCGATGCCTGCCACTCCGGCCAGTTTCATAAGAATTGTTTCGATTTTTGTGGCCGCCGCGTTTCGTTCTAAACGTTCGACGTCCTTCATCACGTCCGATGCCATCAACCCATCCCCTTTGTTTTTTGTTATTCTGTTGTTATTGTTATTTTGTGGCTGTCGTTTCAGTATAAGAGGGAAATATGACAGTTTTATTACAAAACCACTAAAAGGTGAAAAAATTAAGCGTTTGTTAATGAAACAGGGGCAGTGAAACGGTTTATTTGAATACAACCGTTTTATTGTCATTGAGCAGCACGCGGTGTTCAGTGTGATATTTCACCGCCCGCGCCAACACGCGATTTTCAATATCACGCCCAACCGCCGTCAGGCTTTCCGGGCTGTAGGTATGATCCACATGCGCGACCTCCTGCTCAATAATCGGCCCTTCATCCAGATGCGACGTGACATAATGCGCGGTGGCACCGATGATCTTCACGCCACGCGCATGTGCCTGATGGTACGGGCGAGCGCCTTTGAAGCTCGGCAGGAAGGAATGGTGAATGTTGATCGCGCGGCCTTCCAGCTCACGGCACAGTTCCGGCGACAGGATTTGCATATAGCGCGCCAGCACCACCAGATCGATATGGTATTTATCGACCAGTCCCAGCACGTTCTTTTCCTGTTCGGCTTTGGTTTCCGTCGTCACCGGCAGGTGATGGTAGGCAATGCCGTGCCATTCCACCAGCCGCTTCATGTCCGGATGGTTGGAGACCACGGCCGGAATATCAATATTGAGCGTGCCGGTCTGATGGCGGTGCAGCAGATCATTCAGGCAGTGACCGAATTTGGAGACCATGATCAACACGTTTGGTTTGCGGCGCGTATCATGCAATTGCCAGTTCATGGCGAACGGTTCCGCCACTTCCCCCTTAAAGGCGTCCCTCAGCGCGTCATAATCCGGGGTTTGATCACCGGCGGCAAAGTGAATACGCTGGAAGAATTGCCCGGTGCTGGGATCGCCATATTGCGTCGACTCCAAGATAAACCCGTCTGAAGCGGCGATAAACCCGCTGACAGCCGCCACAATACCGCGTACATCAGCACACGCAATGGTCAGGATATATTCATGGGTAGCAGACTGGTTCATGAGGTCTCGGTCGTTTCTTTCTGCACCTGCATGGCTTCGTTTATCATCGCCTTCTCATCTTCCGTCACCGGCGGATTTAACGGAATCAGGCACGTGACGGTTGTACCTTTTCCTGGTGCAGAATCAAGCAGAACCTTGCCGCCATGCAGTTGGATGAAGTTTTTCACCATCGACAGACCAAGCCCGGTTCCCGATTTGACGCTGCCAGCCTGCCCGCGATAGAACTTCTCGAAGATAGAGTCCTGTTCGCTTTCCTCGATGCCAATACCGTCATCCGCAACCCACATGCGGATATGCTCCTTCTCCCGCGCAGCGCCAATGCGAATCTCTCCGCCTGATTTGGAGTATTTCACCGCGTTACTGAGCAGGTGGAAGATGACCTGACGGATACGGGTTTCATCCCCTTTGATGATGCCGACCGCATCGTCGCATTCGATCTCGGCATGCAGTTTGAATTCCTTCATGCGTTCCTGCAGCAACGAGATCATGACCGAGAACATGTCACGCAGGTTGAACTCGCTGATCTCAAGCGTCAGATACCCGGCCTCGATACTCGCCAGATCGAGAATGTCGTTGATGAGATGCGAGAGGTGCTGCGCCGATTCATGAATGCCTTCAATGTATTCGCTCTGAGTTTCGGTCAGTTCGCCGAAGTAATTCTGGCGCAGCATTTCGGAGAAACCGCTGATGGAGGTGAGCGGCGAGCGCAGTTCGTAGGATACGTTGGCGAGGAATTCCGTTTTCAGTCGATCGGCGGCCTGCAGTGCTTCGTTCTTCTCGCGCAGGCTGCGCTCCACCAGCATGGAATCGGTAACATCGATATAGGTCAGCAGGGTCCCTCCATCCGGCAGCGGCACCATCGACCAGTCAACCACTTTACCGTCCGAGCGTTCACGGCGCGATGCCATCAATGAGCGGGACTGTGTTTTCTCAATGAAGCTCTTCTTGTATTCCTCCCAATTCTGCTCCGGCAGCAGGTGTTTGATCTGTTCCATAGTATCACTGATATGGACACCTTCCGTCACGTCTTCGTCTTTCAATTCCCAAATCTTACGCAAAGCCGGGTTGGTTAGGCGGATGCGCCCATCCTCACCGAACACGATCACGCCTTCATGCAGATTATCCAGCGTTTCGCGCTGCACGGCAATCAAGGTATTGTAGGAGCGCTCCAGCGCCAGACGGTCGGTCACATCTTCATAACTGAGCAGGACGCCGCCCAGTGCATGCGGGATAGCAATGCTACGAATGGTACGGCCATCCGGCAGGAAATGAATTTCTTCCGTTGGCTCCAATATATTTGTGAATAGCGCCAGGCGCTGCTGTTTGTATGCCTGAAAATTGGCCTGTTCCGGCAAGCGGCGTTTCTCGCGCAGCAGTTCCAGCACCTCGCTGAACGTCGGGCCGGTATCCAGCCATGCTTCGTCATACCCCCACATGCGCACATAGGAATGGTTGTAGGATTTCAGGCGCATATCACTGCCGTAAATGGCGATGGCGCTGGAAGCGCTTTCCATCAGGTCGTCCTGCGCGGACTTATAACTGTTTACCTGCTCTTCTGCCTCTTCCAATTCGGAAATATCATAGGCGAAACCAAGATTCAGGTTCATTTCCGGCACATGCACTTCCCGCACGTTAAACAGCTTGCGCTTACCGTCGATGATGATGTGCATGCGTTCCGTTTGCTCTTCTCCGGTGTCATGTGCTTTCTTTGCCAGCTTCCTGACGTTCTGGTGCAGTTCCGGCACACCCAGCTCATCGCCATGACCGCTCAAATCTTCGACCGCTTTGGTATAGGACAGGTTGCAGTATTGAATGACCATATCCTGATCACGAATCCATAACGGTGCGCGGGCGTTGTTGAGGATCGCCGAGTAGCGGCGCACCTCTTCCTTCATCGCCTCGCTCTCATTCTGCATCATAAGTTGATTGCGCTGACGGCTGGTAACATCATGCATCAGCAATGTCATACTATGCCCTTCAGCGCTTTCTTTCTGCGGAATGCATTCCACAAAACTCTGCGTGAGGGTTTTAACCACGAAGGATTCGACCGGCTCGTGCGCCATTGCTTTTTCAAGTGCTTCGTCGATCAGACCCACACTCTCGGCGGTCAGACATTTTTTCAAATCCGCCAGCTTGGTGATGACTTTTTTGCTGCCGATTAAGGTGGGTAGATAGGAAGAAGCGCGGATGGTGCTGCGCCTGGTATCAACCTCTACAAACGCGCAGCCGAAGGTCATGCCGCTTTCTGTGAACTTGGTGGAACGTACCAGGTAGAAGCGCGCCGCAGCCCAGCCAATCACCAGACCACTGGCGCTAGCTGTGAGCATTGCTATTTCAGGATTCAGCTCCAGAAGTCCTCCTTCTCCTTAGTAACGGTAGGCGTCTCCTTTAAACGGCCCTTCCGGTGACACGCCAATATAATCCGCCTGCTCCTGCGTGAGTTTGGTCAGTTTGACACCCAGCTTGTCCAGATGCAATGCCGCCACTTTCTCATCCAGATGCTTCGGCAGCACATATACTTTGTTTTCATATTGCCCGGCGTTGTTCCACAGCTCGATCTGCGCCAACACCTGATTGGTGAAAGACGCGCTCATCACGAAACTCGGGTGGCCGGTGGCACAACCCAGATTAACCAGACGCCCTTCCGCCAGCAGAACCAGACGCTTGCCATCCGGGAACGTAATTTCATCCACCTGCGGCTTGATGTTGTTCCATGTCATGTTGCGCAGGGATTCGACCTGAATCTCGTTATCGAAATGGCCGATATTGCAGACGATGGCGCGGTCTTTCATCGCTCGCATGTGATCGACGGTGATGACGTCTTTATTGCCGGTGGTGGTGACGAAGATGTCGCCGTCCGCCACCGCGTCTTCCATCGTGAGGACTTCATAGCCTTCCATCGCCGCCTGCAGTGCACAGATAGGATCGATTTCCGTAACCTTGACACGCGCACCCTGCCCGCGCAACGCATCGGCGCAGCCTTTGCCGACATCGCCGTAACCAGCCACCACAGCAATCTTGCCCGCCAGCATGACATCTGTCGCACGTTTCAGACCATCCGGCAGACTCTCGCGGCAGCCGTAGAGGTTATCGAATTTGGATTTGGTCACCGAGTCGTTGACGTTGATGGCAGGGACTTTCAGGTCGCCTTTCTTTTCCATTTCATACAGGCGCAGCACACCGGTGGTGGTTTCTTCCGACACCCCTTTGATGCCTTCCATCAATTGCGGGTAGTCATCATGCATCATTTTGGTGAGGTCGCCGCCATCATCCAGAATCATGTTCGGCATCCAGCCTTCTTTACCTTCGATAGTCTGGCGGATGCACCATTCGTATTCTTCCTCGGTTTCGCCTTTCCATGCGAAGACCGGCACGCCCGTCGCAGCAATGGCGGCAGCCGCCTGATCCTGCGTAGAGAAAATATTACAGGACGACCAGCGCACCTCGGCGCCCAGCGCCGTCAGCGTTTCAATCAGCACTGCCGTCTGGATGGTCATGTGCAGGCAACCTACAATGCGGGCACCTTTCAGCGGCGCTTTGCCGGCATATTCCTCACGCAGCGCCATCAGACCCGGCATTTCGGTCTCGGCCAGTGAAATTTCTTTGCGCCCCCACTCGGCCAGTGAAATATCCGCTACTTTATAGTCATTTGATGAATTGTTTGCTGCCAGTTCCGCCGTCATACCTGTCTCCAAAACCATGCGTTGTAATTGCTGTATGGATAACAGGTTTTAAGCACCCCTGACAAGCGTTATTACTGCGGTTCTCAGGTTGTTCTGCCCGGAACGCGTTCAGTGTCTTCCCGCTGCCTCAGTCGAAGCTGCCAACCGCTTTTATTCGGGCCGGGATCACCGTCCGTCGGGAAATCCAGATCAGGGTGGTGTATTGCATGGCGGTTATGCATCAACCCTTTGGTATTTCCTGCATACTCATCCAGTAGACCTTTATCCGCCATATCGGCGAAACGGCCTTTATGTACCACTACCAACATGCGGACATCACCATTCTCACGCAGCACCGGGATGCAGTCCAACTGTTCTTCACCCATTGGCGCTTCGCCTGTCACCAGGCCCGTTTCACGCATCCATTGTACTTTTTTATTATGCACCAGATAATTGCGAGGCATTTTGTCGAAATCGTCTTTGGAGATGCTACAGGTATAGGCCAGTTCATACGCCTGACCTTTGGGAACCGCAGCATCGTAGAGCACCAGATGATCGACATTGGGGTCTTTTGCTGCGGAAAAGAAGGAGCGTGGAAAGCCAACATGTTTTTCCAGCACCACATGCCACGGCACGGCGCGCGGATCATCCTCACTTTGTAATCGTGCCTTTACCCGATCCTGCGCCAATGTGCTGAACTCACCTTCACGACCAGGCCGCTCTATCATCGCCGCATTCGCTGCCAGCACATGGGTTTCAAAACCAGCCTCCTTGAAGGTGGATACATCTTTGTCATAGCGGCCTTTGTAATCCACCCCGGAACCGTCAAAATAGAGATTGTAATGCTCTTTGAGCGCACGCGCTTTAATACCGTCGCGAATGAGGGTAGCAAATTCGCCGATCATTTCATAATCGTCTGAATGATGCCCGGCCGCCACCAGCAGGGCATAGATATCACTGTGGTAGCGTTTGGCATCCAGCGCATCGTAAACATAATTATCGTCCGTTATCTGTTCTGCCAGTCCTTCGAGCCTGCTCTTGCCCGTCCCCGAACCGCCCATGCTCATGATAAAATGCGGGTGTTTCACCGGTGTTCTGTTTTCGAACGCTTCATCCACGTATCGTCGCACCAACGGCATGGTTTGTTTCAGACGCACATGGGCACGACGCAAGCGTATATCGAACTGCTCATCACCTGTTTTTACCTTCTCATAGACGTCATCCTGTTCCAGATCAGCCAGCTTATGACCCCGTTCTTTCAGGTATTCTTTGACTTCCGGCAACTGGGTTTTGGTCTCCAGCCCGGTCAGCACATCCACATCCAGACAAACCAGCGGCAACTGACGACTTCCTGACTTCCCATTGATGGGCACTCCATCTATTTCCGTGGCGTTCGGCCAGTCATGACGATGGAATTGTTCACCTGAAATGGCTTTGTTTTCTTCTGCCACATTGCCTTCTATCAGCGCTTCGGATACACAAAAATCACCGGGGTGTCCTTTTTCAGTCACCGTATGCTGAAGATGTTCTTTCAGTTCTTCCTGTACCGCTTCCAGCGGCACTCGCCCTCCGTTGATGGTCACCAAATACGTCCGGTCGCCTTCCGTCACCCGGAGGAAGCGCTTACCCCCGATGCGTTTACGAGCACGCGGGAATGGCTCCCAGCCTTCGTCTCTAACATTTGTTGCCGGCACACGCGCTGACTTATCGCGCTCCGGCGACATGGCTTGCGACAGCATCTTGTCGAGCATGACCATATGCTCTTCTTTGTAGCCATTATCCGTAAAATCGGCATCGGCTATATCATGCATGAGTTGCGGAAAAACGCGGCGCAGATCGAAACCCGTTTGCTGAAATATCTGATTCAGTTTCGGTGCCCGGCTTAACTCCACCATGAAGGTAGATAGCGTCAGCCAGTTACCATACGCAAACGGCGGCTGGTGCATGACATCATAGACAAACTCCCTGAACACCTGCTGCGGCGTTGCCACTTTTTCCACACCATGTTCCCGGTAATGGAGTTTACCCTCTTCATCCAGCGGGCGCTGAAATCCGTTGCGGTCGTATAATGCCACAATCATATGTTCCAATGCGTCAGACAGGTTTGTTGCTCTGTCTCTGGACATGTGACCCGCCGTATCCGGCAGTGGATCGGCACCATGAGTGTCAACAAACATAGTTTTGTGAATCTCCTGCATTCTCCTTTGCAGGTTCAGTCGGATTTCTGAGCGCTGGCCATGCTCAATCCCACGACGAGGCGTCTCTCTTTCCAGCATTTCGGTGGCACGTTGCACCGCCATTGCCGTTTCCAGATGGGTGAGAGAGCGCGTTATCATCATGCGTCCTCACTCATCGCCGTATCGTATTTTGCCTTGAGATAGGCGCGGTGTTCCTCCGGCGACATGCGGCCTGTCACAAATAACTCCTGATCGCGCAGGAACGCCGCATCCGGCTCCACGCCTTCCAGACGCATGGCCGCCACCATCTGCAGCATCGCCTGACGGCGACGCACGATCAGGGCGTCATCATCCATTGGCGGACGCGCTTCCGCCGCCTCCAGCCATTCTTCGATGGTTTTATAGTCACCGTATTCCATGAGCGGAATATGACTGAAAAAACGCTTTGTTGTGTTAAGGTTTGGTTAAGATTGCGGTGGCAGCCCAACCAGACCGCGCGCAAACTGCACGGCGTCGAATGGTTGCAAATCCTCAATTTTCTCGCCAACGCCGACCGCATGGATCGGCACACCGAATTTTTCGGCCAGCGCCACCACGACACCGCCTTTGGCTGTGCCGTCTAATTTAGTGACCACCAGACCGCTGACATCCACCATATCCTGAAAGGCTTCCACCTGCTGCAACGCGTTTTGCCCGGTGGTGCCATCCAGCACCTGTAGCACTTTGTGCGGCGCATGTTCATCCTGCTTTTTCAGGACGCGCGCGATCTTTTTCAACTCTTCCATCAGGTTATTTTTGTTATGCAGGCGACCAGCAGTGTCAATCATCAACACATCGATGCCCTGTGCTTTGGCCTGTTCCAGCGCACGGTACGCCACCGAGGCGGCATCGGCACCCTCTTCCGCCGCGATGACCGGCACATCGGCGCGCTCACCCCAGACTTTCAATTGTTCGACCGCCGCCGCACGGAAGGTATCCGCCGCCGCCATCATCACCGACCAGCCATTCTGCTTAAGGGTGGCGGCCATCTTGCCCATCGTGGTGGTTTTGCCATTTCCATTCACGCCGACCACCAGAATCACGTAAGGCTGCGCCGCATCGTCAATCTCTATCCCTTCGGCTACCGGGTCGAGAATCGCGACCATTTGTTCCGCCAGCGCTTGCTTAACTTCTTCCGGGTCCACTTCGCGGTCGAAACGTCCCTTGCTGAATTCCGCCACAATTTTAGCTGCAACGCCGCCACCCATATCCGACATGATGAGCAGTTCTTCCAGCTCTTCCAGCATGTCGTCATCCAGCTTGCGCCTGGTGAAAATATCAGTGATGCCGCCCGATATATTGTCTGAGGTTTTGGACAGGCCCGTGCGCAGACGCGACACCCATGATGCCTGTTCTTCCTCCACCGGTTCCGGCGCGGACGGGGTTTGATCCCCTGATTTCTTTTTGAAAAAGCTTAGCATGCCATCTGCATAGATGGATGGTGACGGCAGCGCAAGTCTTTCTTAGCGCCGCAGCTTAGCCTTTGAAATCGCGGCCTTCCTTACGATAGACCAGTGACACCACCTCAAAGATAAAGGCCGAGCTCCAGCCAAAGACAATGAAGCCGCAGGTGGATTCCACCGTGCTGAGCAGGCGCCATTGTTCGGTCAGCACCAGATCACCAAACCCAACCGTGGTAAAGGAAGAGATGGAGAAGTAAAGTGCCGGCTCCAGATGCTCCAGCGCACCCAGCCAGATATATACCAATGCCCACAACCAGATTTCCACGATCAGCACACAGATAACCGACAGCACCACTGCCGTGATAACCAGTGCTTTACGCAGGCTGTGCGCCGCTTCGAACAGGCGGCCAAGATTCCCCACACGGCGAATAATGAGGTCAAACATCAGCGCCTGAAACAGAACGCACACACCAATAATGATTCCACCCAATAGCAATTGGTGGATCATGCAGCACTCCGGAGCATGGCGTCTGCCGCAGATACAATCAGGTGGTCACCTTCCACGGCATCGGGTGTAACAGTCAGCAGATCACCCGCCTGCGCGCCTGTTAGTTTGACCGGCGCGAAATGTTCGGTGCGTCCCAGCCCGTCTTTTTCCATCAACACCTGCGCAGGCTTACCCACACGGCTGGTGAGGAAAGAGGCCTGTTGTTTCTCACCCGCTTCGCGCAGGCGCGCCGCACGTTCTTTGCGCACAGCATTCGGCACTTGCGGCATACGTGCCGCCGGGGTGCCTTCGCGCTCCGAGTATGGGAAGACGTGCAGGTAAGTCAGCACGGCTTCCTCTACCAGATTCAGCGTGTTCTCAAACATGGCGTCGGTCTCGGTCGGGAACCCGGCGATGATGTCGGCGCCAAAAACCATGTCCGGTCGCAGATCGCGCACCGTATGGCAGAAGGCCAGCGCATCGGCGCGCAGATGGCGGCGCTTCATGCGTTTGAGGATCATGTCATCGCCCGCTTGCAGGCTGATATGCATATGCGGCATCAGCCGTTCTTCTTCGGCGATGGCACGGTAGAGTGCATCGTCCACTTCCACCGCGTCGATGGATGACAGGCGCAGGCGCGGCAGTTCCGGTACGGATCTCAGTACACGGCGTACCATCGTACCAAGGGATGGTTGCCCCGGCAGATCTTCGCCGTATGCGCTGATATCCACGCCGGTGAAGACCACTTCCTTATAGCCTTGCTCTACGAGGTGGCGTACCTGCGATACGATCTCGCCCATCGGCACCGAGCGGCTGTTACCGCGACCATAGGGGATAATGCAGAAGGTGCAGCGATGGTCGCAACCGTTTTGCACCT
>JAUIJX010000036.1 GCA_030430795.1 Alphaproteobacteria bacterium
TCCGGCCGCACCCAGGAAATCCAGCGGCTGATTGGCCGTTCATTGCGTGCCGTCGTGGATTTCAAAACACTCGGCGAACGCCAGATCCTGATCGACTGCGATGTGCTGGAAGCCGACGGCGGCACCCGCACCGCCTCCATCACCGGCGCTTATGTCGCCCTGCACCTCGCCTGCCAGCATCTGATGCGAACCGGGCTTATCAAAACATTCCCGCTGACCTCTTCCGTCACCGCCGTCTCCTGCGGCATTTGTGAGGGTACGCCGCTGCTCGACCTCGATTACAGCGAAGACAGCAGCGCCGAGGTCGACGCCAATTTCGTCTTTAACGGCGATGGCAAACTGATCGAAATTCAGGGCACCGCCGAGGGCGCGCCTTTCTCCGAAGATGAATTCGTCACGCTGATGCAACTGGCACGCAAAGGCACCGACGAGCTGACGCAGGCACAGCAACAAGCCATGCAGAAAGCATTAGCCGCATGACCATCGTACTTCGTTCTCCCATTGTGATCGCCACCCATAACCCCGGCAAACTGCGCGAGATGGCAGAAATATTAGCGCCGCTCGGGCTGGAGGTTATCTCCGCCGGAGAACTCGGCCTGCCGGAACCGGAAGAAACCGGCACCAGCTTTGCTGAGAACGCTGCATTGAAAGCCCGCACCGCCGCCAAAGCCTCCGGCAAATTGTCACTGGCTGACGATTCAGGTCTGGAAGTGCCGGTGCTGGATGGCGCTCCGGGCATCTATTCCGCGCGCTGGGCAGGCGAGAGCAAAAATTTCGGCGCCGCTATGGACAGAGTCCAGCATGAAATCGAAGCTCTGGATCTTGACCCGGTCGGCGCACCGGCACGTTTCGTCTGCGCATTATCCTTAAGTGAGCCGGACGGTACCAGCTTTGAGTTCATCGGCACCGTCGAAGGCCAGTTGACCTTCCCCGGACGCGGCGACAAAGGCTTCGGCTACGACCCGATATTCGTACCCAACGGCCACGCCACCACCTTCGCCGAGATGGAACCGGCAGACAAACACGCCATGAGCCATCGCGCCGACGCCTTCCGTCAACTCATCAGCTATTTCAACCAGCCCAAAACCGGAACGGCATCATGAAATGCCTGCTGATTGCCGCCTCGCACCGCCGCGATTCGCTGAATCGCAAACTGGCGACACTGGCAGCTCCGGCGTTATCCGCACAGGGCATGGAAGTGACCGCGCCCGACTATGATGAGTTCACCTTGCCGCTCTATAACGATGAATTACGCGAGAGCGGACAAGTGCCGGAAGAGGTGAAAGCACTGGCGGTACGCATCGCTCAATATGACGCGCTGGTGTTCTGTTCCCCGGAATATAACTGGTCGTATCCCGGCTCGCTGAAGAATACCATCGACTGGCTGTCGCATTACGCGCCATGCCCGCTGGCCGGAAAAACCGCGCTGCTGATGAGCGCCACCCCGTCCAAACGCGGCGGCGTGATGGGACTCAATCATTTGAAAGTGCCGCTGGAAGCCGTCGGCATGCATGTCTACCCGTCAAGTTTCCTGCTGGGCGAAGCCGACACTGCCTTTGATGATAACGGTGCCTTCGCCAGCGAAGAGAACGCCGCGCGCATGCAACAGATCGTGGCCGCCTTCGCCACCTATGCCGCGTCGCTTAATGAGTGATGAGTGACTAGTGATTGTGGTCGCGTTCGTTTTCCATGCGCCGCTTATTCCCCACCGTATCCGGCCGCCCGATATAATCGCAGCCATCCAGATGCACACCGCTGAGCTTCGTCCCCTCACTGAGTGGCTTCAGCGCATAACCATCCGCCTGCAAACGGTCAATTAGCTCCGGTAACGCCTGCACGCTGGCCTCTTTGCCTTCATGCATCAGCAGAATCGCCCCTGGCTTTGACGCTTTCAGAAGATTGGCCAGCACCTGATCCCTGCCCGGCAGGTTGCCTGCAGCATCTGGTGACGAATCACGCGAATCCGCACTCCAGTCCACCGTGGCCAGTCCCAGCGACGCCACCACCGTTTGGGCACGCTCGCTCTGCCAGCCACCAGGCGGGCGCGACATGGTCGGACGTTCCCCGGTCAGCCGCTCGATTTCATCCGCCGTGCGTTCCAGATCATGATGAATGGTGGCACTGTCCTGCTCGCGATAATAGGTGTGATCCCATGTATGCACGGCGATATCATGCCCTTCGCGGTGCATGCGGCGAATCGTCTCGTGATAGCGCGGGTTGGATACATGCTGCCCCTGCACAAAAAACGTCGCCTTCGCCCCATGCTGCGCCAGAATATCCAGCGTCCGCTCGGTGTTTTTATTCGGCCCGTCATCAAACGTCATAAAAATCTCACGTGCCGACGTCTCATGCGTATTGATGATCTCACAGCCTTCCGTCGCCTTCGCTGCGGCATCGATAGCTTTCTTCGGTAGCGCTGCCGTTGTCACCTCCGGCTTACGACGCGGCGCCGGCATCGACTCAGATGCGGACTCAGGCGCATAGACCACCGGCAGCACATGCTCCGGTTTGATCATATAGAGCACTTCTTTCGGCGGCACATAGACCGTCTGCCCGACATTCGGCACCCCGTCCGGGATATTGTCATGGTTATACAGCCGCACAGCTTCCACCATCGCGTCGCTGAACGGATCGGGAATGCCCGCATTCGCCAGCGCCCGACCCCAGCCTTCACCGGGTTGGATCACATATCTAAAATCACCTTTGGCACCTGCCATATTATTTATCCTAAATTGAGAGAATCACCAACAAGACCAGCAACAATACCATGCGATGGGCTTAATTGTTCACCGGCATTTGCTTCATAGACAGGTTCCTGACCACGATCAAGCGGTGGCATGGATATATCCTGTGCACGGCGAGCATTGTAATGTGCCACTGTCGCCTCCACCACATTATGTGAAATAGCCATTCGCCCGGCATCGGACATCATCCGCGCCAAATCCTCTGGGTTAGTCATAAAACCTGGTTCCAGCAATACAGCAGGTACCCCCTGAGGTAGTCCGGCCTCACTTGAAGATGCAGTGCGAATCGGTGTGTCGCGTTCCAAACGATAACCTGTATCGCGTCGCGCATAACCATCCTGCTCCATCAGCACATCTGCCCATTCCTTCGATACGTCATTACCACTACTGGAGAAATAATAGCGAGCACCATGTACCGATGCATCTTGCACGAACGCATTATGATGCACAGAAATATGCCCGGCCAACGTCCCAATCTGTTGTGCTTCCGATGCATTGTAAGCAGCCTGCACTATACCGTAACGCGCTTCATACTGATTTGCCAGCGGGTCGGCTTCACTGCCCAAATTAGTATACACAACCTCAAACCCTGCGGCTTCCAAATCACGCCCTAACTGCGCCGCTAACATTACATTGAGCTCATACTCGGTAATTTGTTCACCGTTTAGCCCGGTCACCACTGCACCGGGGTCAAATCGCTGCACTGGATTCCCGTTTTTATCTTCACCGATGTAATGGCCATGCCCAACATCCACGGTAATTACTGGAGGGCCTGCATAGTAAACTGCTGGCCGTGCCTGCATACCGTCATTTCCCCGCACTGAAGCAGGCTGTGTTTGTCCAGATTCTGCTGTGTTTACTGCTGCGAATGCCTGCTCACGTGCCGTAAATGTATCAAGCGCAGCGTGAGTTACTCTGCCTGGAAGCCCATCCAGTGGCCCACTGTCGATACCCATTACATGTAGTCCAGCCTGTAACTGCCGCCACTCATCACGGCTTAAATTATCCTGATTAACCACCAGTTCGCGCGTTTTCTCTCCAGCCAGGCCAACCACTGCCAGCGTCAACTCGTCACCTTCCAGACCAGCCAGTTCCGGGTGTCGCGCCTGAATTTCTGCTAATGCTGCATTGGTTTTAGGTCCGCGAATACCATCTACTGTGCCAGGATTACCGCCTAACGCATGTAGTGCATATTGTAACTGTTTGTCTGCCTCGCTAACTCTTCCCATACATAACCTTCCTCATTGTTAAAGCAGTATAGCAAGGCTTTATGACATCTTTATTAAGCTCCCAGAGGCAACCAGCAAAAAAACAGCCAGCCAAAATGCTTATATTTGATGATATTAACCATTTTACTATGGGTGTACTGGCACATAACTTTACAATTATTGGTTTTATTCTCTGCACAAAAATGCTATGGCTGGTAGGCAACGTTTTGCTACCGTTCCATTTTGCAGAGAGGATTAAGACGATGCTGAAAAAACTTCTTTCACTCCTATGTTTGTCATTCCTGATTTCATCACCGGTTTTCGCAGAGCATCACGAAGGTGCGTCCGACGAAGCCTCTGATGAACATCACGAAGAGGGCGATCACCACGACGAAGAGCATGAAGGTGAATCGCACTAAGTTGCTTTAGGCAAGCACACGTAAGAAAAAGCCCCCTCATCGCGAGGGGGCTTTTTTTTATGCATGTAACTTTCCGCCATCTATGGCAGAATAACTGAGAAACAAACCAATCACTCTGAAATCATTATGCCATATCTGCGTTTTCTGTTTGCCGCCTTCCTCATCCTGTTCCATACCTCCGTTGCCCATGCGGACATCGTCACCAGTGAAACCGTCAGCAGCGAGATGACCACCACCCGGCTGATCAGCGATGTCGATGCTATCACCCCCGGCGAGCCGTTTCTGGTAGCACTGGAATTCGACCTGAAAGGCGATTGGCATACTTACTGGAAGAATCCGGGCGATTCAGGTATCCCGACCAGCATCGCATGGACCCTGCCGGAAGGCTTCCGCACCGGGCCGATCCACTGGCCAGCGCCGGAGCGCACCGATATGGCCGGTATTCTGAATTTCGCCTATCACGACCGTGTGTCATTGCTGGTGCCGGTCATCCCGCCCGAATCGCTGGATGAAGCGAGCTATAGCTTCAAGGCCAAGGCAGACTGGCTGGTCTGCGATGATATTTGTATCCCGGAATCCGCCAATTACACCTTGACCCTGCCCGCAGGCGATGCCAGCGATACCTCCTATCTCAGTGAGGCTAAAACCGCTATTCCCGGCATGTTGCCCACAAGCGGCCATTACGAACTGGACGGCGATACCGTCCAACTCAGCATCCCGCTGGATGTTGTACGCCAGCATAAGGGCGCGAAAGTCGATAGTTTCCCGGTTACGGAGGGATTCGTCAGCAACAGGGAACAGTTAAACGCCGAATGGCAGGAGGATGCACTGGTCATCACCCTCGCCAAGGATGCGCTGCAAGGCGCCGATATCCCGGCCTTCTCCCTGCTGGTGATCTTCGAACAGAACGGAGAAAAACACAGTTACGAGATCGATATTCCATCTATTGATAATGCCGGATCGATAGATTTTTCCAATGACAAAGAAATGGGACTGGCACTGGCCATCCTGTTTGCTTTCCTCGGCGGCATCATCCTGAATGCCATGCCGTGCGTATTACCCATTCTGTCACTGAAACTGATGGCACTGGTCGGCAAATCCAGCGCTTCTCGCAACACCGCCGCCCGCCACGGCATCGCCTATACGCTCGGCATCATGCTCAGCTTCGGTGCCGTCGCCGGAGTGCTCATCGCCTTGCAACAGGCCGGTCAAGCCGTCGGCTGGGGCTTCCAGCTGCAATCGCCGGTCTTCGTCACCGCACTGGCGGCCATCCTGTTCCTGGTCGGGCTGAACCTTTCCGGCGTCTTCAGCTTGCCGCATCTCTTCGGCAATGTCGGCCAGAAACTGACGGAAAAAGACAGCCCGCGCGGCAGCTTCTTCACCGGCGTGCTGGCCACATTGGTCGCCACCCCGTGCACCGCGCCGCTAATGGCTCCGGCACTGGGCTTCGCCCTGACGCAGCCGCCCATCGCATCGCTGACCATCTTCGCTGCACTGGGGCTGGGCTTCGCCCTGCCGCTGCTGATCGTCAGCCTGTTCCCGTCCATGCTGCGCTTTATCCCGAAACCGGGCGTATGGATGGAAACCTTCAAACAATTCCTCGCCTTCCCGATCTACGCCACCGTCGCCTGGCTGCTGTGGGTGCTGGTCATTCAGGGCGGCGAAGCGGCACTGGCCAACGCGCTGATTATCCTGCTGGTACTGGCGCTGATTACCTGGCTCTACGGCCATACCCATCGCCCGGCCTTCCACGTCATCGCCAAAATCCTAACGCTGGGGCTGGTGGTATGGATCATCTACAGCTTCGCCCATATGCGGCAGGAAGATATGATTACAAGCGACATGGAGTTCGATCCTGAGATGATCGAGACCCTGCGCAGCGAAGGCAAGCCGGTATTCGTCGATGCCACCGCCGCCTGGTGCATCACCTGCAAACTCAACGAGCTGAGCAGCCTCAGCAGCGACGAGGTGAAAGAGCATTTCAAAGAGCGCGGCATCACCTTCATTGTCGCCGACTGGACCAACCGCAACGCGACGATCTCCGCCTATCTGAAATCCTTTGGACGTCAGGGCGTACCGCTCTATGTCTACTATCCGGAAAATGGCGGCGAGCCGCGCGTACTGCCGCAACTGCTGACCCCGAGTATTGTCATCGATTCGACGATGGATTAAGGCGCTTACTGAACCACCGGTATCAGCACTTCTTCACCGACCGGCTCGACCGGTTCGGCAATCGAGGCGTAAATCTGCTTTTCCACTTCCACCAGAATCACCCCGCCGGAACCATCCAGCAGCAAGCGTCCCAGCCACTCAAACACCGGCGCCAGAAACCGCAGCCACTTCCAGTCTACCGGCAGCGGGAACAGCGCCGTCTGGTATCGTACCAGCGTGAAACCCTTATCGCCCAGACGCTTGCCGATCTGTTGCAAACTATAGGGATGGCCATGCCCAAACGGCGTCGAGGAAGCCAGCGTCCATAGGCCGCGACGGTTCGGCACCACCAGCAGCGCTCTCCCGCCCGGCACCAGCACCCGCCATATCTCTTCCAGCACCTTGGCCGGGGAGCGGCTATGCTCCATCACATGCAACACCAGCACTCGATTCACCGAATCATGCGGCAGCGGCAGCGCACTCTCCCTGACCAGCGACACGCGGTTATCTTGCTCCCGCGGCCAGCGGATACCACCCTGCGATGCCAGCATCATCGGCGCCAGCAGCGAACATTCCTCCTCCAGCCCGTCCAGATACGGCAGCATATAACCGAGGCAGATGGTCTTATCCTGCCTGAAATCCGGCCAGATACGCCGGATCGCTCTCAGGATATAATAGCTGGTCAGTTGCCCTAGCTCGGAACTGTAGAACTGACGTAAGCTGACGACATCGACATTTAGCATCGCACCCGCGGAATGAATGTGGTAATAGGTCAGTGCATTTGTAAATGAGACGAGACAGGAAATCCATGACCTTTCGCTCCCTGCTGACATTTTACGAAAACGACACCGACCAGAACGCCATGAACGCCGCCCTGTTCTATGCCGCCGAATGGCAGGCGCATCTGGACGTGCTGCATGTGGTGCGCGATGTCTCCATCGACACGCAGGAACTGGGACTGGGCATCTCGCTCGCCGGTATCGAGGCGATTGAAGAGACGGAAGAAGAATCCCTCAACGCCCACGCCAATAAATTATTTGAGTCCTTCATTCGGCAGGCTGCGTCCTACAATGTGGAAGCGATGGCAGGCAACGCCACACCGGATTTCAGCACCGCCTCCGCCCGCTGGGTCATGTACCAGTCACACCCGGAAGCGGAACTGGTACGCCAGAGCCATACGCATGATTTGCTGATCCTCTGCGCCGAAGCACAGAAGAATGCCGACTACGATCTGCGCGTGGTGATTGGTCAGGGCGCCAAGCCGGTGATGCTGCTGCCGAAAGCCTACACACCGACACCAATGACCCATGCCAGCATCCTGTGGAACAACAGCATGGAAGCGACGCTCGCTATGTCCCTCTCCCTGCCGTTGCTGCAAAATATGCAGGCGGTGCAGGTGATTACCGATGAAGACAAACTGCGTGAAGACCAGTTGCAGCAATTACTGGAATATCTGCGTGCCCACGGCATCGAAGCCAGCACGGAACATGTGGACGATCAGGGATCACTCGGCGAACAGCTCTATCGTAAGGCTGAGAGCTTTGGCAGCCATGTTATCGTCATGGGTGCGTTTAGTAAAAAGAACTTCGCCGAACGCCTGATGGGTGGCGTTACCCAGCATATGGTAGAACACAGCAACATCCCGCTGATTCTGGCGCACTAACCTCTGAATAGCAGCTTATCGACCGAGATCGGGCCGGGTCCGCGCACAATCAGCACGGCCACCACCAGAATCACCCACTGCATTTCCACGAACGGGCCAAGCGTGTCGATATTATGCATATGCGTGTAGTAAATCACGAAGGCCAGCGCCAGCATACCAACGGATGCCAGACGGCCAAACAGACCGATCAGCACGAGAACGGATAAGCCAACTTCCGCCGCCGTTCCCATCGGCGCGGCAATCTCCGCCGGAAGCCCCGGCACCGGATAAATATCGCGGAACTGCGCGACCGTATCTTCCCAGCGCCCTTCCAGAAAATTATCGAGTTTCAGCTTACCCGACGTATAGAAAAAATCCGCCATCTTCAGGCGCAGCCCCAGCAACACCAGAGGCTCTACATACGTCTGCAGCTTCTCCCGCAGCGCGTATCCCTTATTGCACACATTCTGAATCATAAGTCGCTCCCACCGTTGTTATGATCACGTAACACATTCAAAGAAAATAATGTTTGCAACCACACCCCTGCATCCATATCAGGATCATGGTGCATTGCAACCGTTATGACGTCTGCCAGCGATTTTCCGTTCTGAATCGCCTGCAATGATGCAAATTCCGCATCGCTGAGCTCACGCCACTGAATCTCGCGCTCCGGCCGCCACAGCAGCAGGCGGAACGATGTCCGCTCCATCGATGGCGGCTCACTGTCCGGGTGCTGGGTATAGCGACGAATCTGATCAAGCGCAAAATCGGACGCAATCACCGTCGCGCTATCACGTAGCCCAAGCACCAGAGCGTCTGCCACTTCATCATCCATCGTCTCCAGAACGGACGGATCGAAGGGCTGATCGTCAGCGGCATAATAGGCATGGTTATACGCCCATTCATAGGCCGCCATATCGGCCAGATACGGCAGCGATGCCGCAGGCGCATAGCTGCGAATGAAGGCAGCAAAATCATCGCCGTAATAAATCAGGCAGGCCACCCGTGGCGGTGCAAAACGGATATAATCACGGCACATCTGCCGGAAAAACGCTTCACCCACCAATGCTTCCACCGCCGGGAAGGTCGATGCCAACGCATCGCTCAGGTTGGAAAACACGTTGTTGCGGTAGACATCCAGACGGCGCGCTTTCGCCAGCCCGTCTTCCCGCAGCGCCGGAGCCACCGCATCGTCTTCGGACTTCAGCAGCGCGTTTTTAAAATGCGATTGTAGCTCAGCCAGTTGCATACGCCCCTCCCTGACCGCTTATCTCACGCATCAGCGCATCGGCCTTGGAAGCCTCTTCCAGCAACACAGCCAGCTCCGGAATGTCCTTATCCCATTCGATCAATGTCGGCACCGCACCAAAATGCCGGATGGCATCGGCATACAACCCCCACACATCGTCCTGCACCCGGCGGCTGTGGGTGTCGATCAGCAACGGCGTGCCGTCAATCACCTCTTCGCTGTATCCGGCCAGATGCATCTCACCGACTGCATCACGATCCAGCCGCGCAAAATATTCCTTCGGGTCCACCCCGATATTATGCTGCTGCACGTAGATGTTATTCATGTCGAGCAGCAACCGGCAGCCGGTGCGCTCCACCAGCCCGGCAAGGAATGCAGGCTCACTCATCTCCGAGTGTTCATACGCAAGATAGGTGGATGGATTCTCCACCAGCATTTGTCGACCCAGCACATCCTGCACCTGATTGACGTGGTCGGCCACCACCCGCAGCGTTTCATCCGTATAAGGCAACGGCAGCAAATCATTCAGATGCGCATTACCGCTCAGGCTCCATGAGGCATGGTCGGACACCAGCGCAGGCTTCACCACATCCACCAGATGTTTCAGTGAGGCTAAATGACGGGGACAGAGATCATCCGTCGACCCAAGCGACAACCCCACCCCATGCAGGCTGATGGGATAGATTTCAGACATCGCTATCAGGTAATCGACATGGCGCCCGGCGCCGAAGAAATTCTCAGGATGCACTTCCAGAAAGGCGACATCCGGCCTTGTGGTCTCAACCGCATCGTAATGCGGGCTGCGAAGCCCGATACCAACGCCAGCCGGCATCGGGCTCCGAGACATAGTGTGGGGCTGCGGGTCAGTGCTCATGGTCATCGCTCCCGCAGCCAGCCTGACTTACTCTTTCGGAGAGGTAGAGCCGCCAGCCAGCTTTTCGCACAGGCCTTTAGGCACGCTTACCCACTCATCGCCAACTGCATCAGCAGAAGAATGACCAGCACAAGAGTGCGAACCGGAAGCACTTGCACAGTCATTCTTACCGGCTTTCACAACACCGTAGCATTTTTCAGTTTCACCCGCTTGTGCACTCACAGCAAAACCGGTTACAGCAGCAGTCATAGCACCAGCAAGAACAGCTTGTTTAACGATAGATTTAACAGACATAGTAGTCTCCTTTAGTCTCAAAATTACGTTGTTCACTTCAGGTCCGTACAAGGTAGTCATGCGATCCTGACAGTCAGCAATTCGACACCTCCGTCAGGATGGTTACATGACACATAAAAAAAATTTCTTGCACCGCGACAGGGGGAGAGTATGTCATGGGGAACCCTTCTACAAGTACGGAGTGATAAATGACGGAAACCCTCGACACAACCGATCCGATTGGGCTGTTTAACGCATGGCTGGAAGACGCCAAAAACTGCAAAGATATTAAAGAAGCCACCGCCATGACACTGGCCACCTGCGGCAACGATGCCATTCCGTCTGCACGCATCGTGCTGCTCAAAGGCGCCAGCGAAAACGGATTTATTTTTTATACCAATCTGGAGAGCGATAAGAGCCATGACGTGAAGGACAATCCACACGCTGCACTCTGCTTCTATTGGATGCCGCTGGATCGTCAGGTGCGCATCGTCGGACGCATTGAACAGGTCAGCGACGATGAAGCCGACGCGTATTTCGCCAGCCGCACCCGTGAAAAACAAATCGGCGCCTGGTCATCCCGGCAATCGAAACCGATGCCGTCTCGCGATACGTTCGAGCAGGCCATCGCCGAGAACACTAAACGCTTCGAGGGTAAAGACGTGCCGCGCCCACCGCATTGGGGAGGCTGGCGTCTTATCCCGGAGACAATGGAATTCTGGATTCAGGGTGACCACCGCCTGCACCAACGCCGCCGATTCACCTGTCATCAGGGGGCGTGGAATCAAGGGGAGTGGCTGTATCCTTAAAGGACATGGCTTTGCCTTCCTGCAGCTTCATGCCCAGAATGGTCAGCGACAACAGCAACGTCACCGCATTGGCAATGATGATCGGCTTGCTGCCGAGCAGGATGCCGTAGGCCAGCCAGCACAACACACCGAGCGAAAAAAGGATATACATCCACAGGCTGATGGCGCGGGTGTCGCGCGTACGCAACACGCGTACCGCCTGCGGCACAAAGCAAAGCGTGGTCAGGCTGGCCGCCATATATCCTATGAGTTCTGTCAGCATCGCCTATTGATAATCAAGATCGCTATAGCCCGGCTGTTGCCGGCGTGACGGCGCCGCCGCGGCTGCCGGTTGGTTAGCCGGGGCAGCAGGAAGCGATGCCTTGCGTGCTGCGGGCAGACTGGTGCCCGGCGCTTCCAGACCGACATCTTCCACTTCACCCGGCTGTCCTTCGCGTGGCGGCGTCGCCACCGTCCAGCCCTTGGTGAACATACAGTCACTAAAGACGGTCGCCAGCTGCGCATTCAAATCCTTCTGGTCAAAGGTCTGCGCCCGCGCGTCCAGATGCCGTTCTACCCAGATCTCGGCATTCTCGCGGCACTCATCGCGTCCGTCGACATAACGCCGTTGAATATTGGTGGTATTGGAGCAGGCCGTGACAATGCAGAGCAATCCGATCCACAGTCCTAGTTTAGTAACGCGCGTCATCCTGTGCATTCTCCCGATGCTTACGCGCTGCGATTTCATCCAACTGGTTCATCTCACGCTTTTCCTCTTTTTGTTTTTCGCGTTGACGCTGGTTCTCCAGCGCGATCTCAAATTTCTTCAATTCCCCGAATGCCAGGCTAATCTCATCCGTCAGGTTTTCGATCTTACGCTCCAGCATCTGGATTTCCTTATACAGCTTCTCCCGCTGCTTCTGGATATGCTCCGAGTAATTCCCGAAGAACGACCCCATATCGGCCAGCTCACCGGCCAGTTCAATCTCGTTATGCAGGTCGATCAGCAATTGATCCGACTGATTGACCAGATGCTGCCGGTTCTGCGTCAGAATCGTCATACGCTTACGCAACGCATCCAGTTCGCGCTGCCGAAGCTTGATCAATGTCGGTAGTCCCTTAGCCATAACGCCTCAATGATACCATAGCAGATCGGAAATGTAATGCGATTGCTATCACATGACAATTTAATGACAGCTATTCCGCGGGTTTACGCTGCAACGGTATCGGTTGTTGCTGCACATTCGGGTCGACTGCCACCGGCGGCCATTGGGTGATCCCGAGAACCTTCGCCAGCCCGGCATAACCCTCTTCCAGATCGGCTTTCTCATCCATGCGCTGGCTGAGGAAATCGTCAATCATCGGGAAGAAGTGAATGGCCTTGTCCACTTCCGGGTCAGTGCCCTTGCGATACGCACCGAGACGGATCATTTCTTCCATATCGTCATAGGCGGCCAGCAGGCGCCGCGCCGCGTTGACCACGGCATTCTCCGCCTCCGAGTTACAATCCGGCAGCATCCGCGACACACTGCGCAGGATATTGATCGCCGGGAAACGCCCGCGCTCGGCAATCGAGCGATCGAGCACGATATGCCCGTCCAGAATCCCGCGCACGGCGTCGGAGACCGGCTCGTTAGTGTCATCCCCTTCCACCAGCACAGTAAACATGCCGGTAATCGCCCCCTGCCCGGCCAACCCCGGCCCGGCGCGCTCCAGCAGCTTAGGCAGTTCGGCAAACACGGTCGGGGTATAGCCCTTGCTGGTCGGCGGCTCACCGACCGACAGGCCAATCTCGCGCTGCGCCATCGCAAAGCGCGTGATACTATCCATCAGGCACAGCACCTCTTCCTGCGTATCGCGGAAATATTCAGCAATCGCCATTGTGGTATACGCTGCTTCACGCCGCATCAGCGCCGATTCATGCGAGGTCGCCACCACGATCACCGACCGCGCCAGC
>JAUIJX010000037.1 GCA_030430795.1 Alphaproteobacteria bacterium
CGGAGGTGTTGTTCATGAACGCCGAAGAAATCATCACTGCGATCAACACGGCGAAGACGGCGGTGTAGGGGCGTGATTCGGCCATGCGTGCCAACCCGTTCCCCAGCCGGTCAATCAACCCGGCACGCTCCATAGCGGCGCTTAAGATAAACATGCAGGCGATGGTGGCGGCGGCAGTGTTGCTGAAGACGCCGAGCACTTCCTCGATGCTGAGGATGTCAGCCAGCATCAACACGCAGACGGCGCTCAGCGCGGCGATTTCCGGGGCGACGATTTCCTTGACGAAGGCGACGAAAACCAGCGTGATGAGTAGTAGCACCAGCGCGATTTGCCAGTTGCCGTCGGCGAGAAGTTCCATTTACTTGCCCTTTGCCTGTTTGACGGTGATGACGCTGTCTTCCCGGATATGCAGGTCGCGCTGCGGGAACGGGAAGGCGACGCCGTTCGCATGAAACTTATCCCAGATATCCAGCGAGATGGAGCTGATGATATTGCCGATGCCGTTGGCCGGGTCGTCGATCCAGGCGCGCAGTTCCAGATTGACGGAGCTGTCGCCGAAGTTGCGCAGCAGGGCATTGGGGCTCGGGTTTTTGAGGATGCGCGGGTTTTCCGCCGCCACTTCCATCATCAGTTCCAGTGCTTTGCGTGGGTCGGATTCGTAGGAGATGCCGACCGGGATTTTGATGCGCACATCGCGGTTGCTGTATGACCAGTTCTCTACTTTCTCGGTGATGAGCAATTCGTTTGGAATCAGATGTTCCTTGCCGTCACGGGTGACGACGGAGACGCAGCGTGCGCCCAGCGCATTGACCCAGCCATAGGTATCGGTGTCGCTGATATAGATCACATCGCCGGGTTTGATCGAGCGGTCGAGCAGCAGGATGATACCGCTGATGAAGTTGGAGACCACTTTCTGCAGACCGAAACCGATACCGACACCGATAGCACCGGAGAAGACGGCCAGCGAGGTCAGGTCGATGCCGAGTGTGTTCAGCCCGATGATGAAAGCGAGGATGATGAGCATGGTACGGGTGATCTTGACGATCAGCACGCGCAGCGACGGGGTCAGGGTAGTGATCGACTGGATGCGCCGTTCACTGACACGCGCCAGCAAGGTGGCGAGCCACAGGAAACCGGCGAAGGCCAGCAGCCCTTTGAACACGACCAGCAGCGACAGGCGTGTTTTGCCGAGGCTGAAGCCGATGGCATCCATCTGGGTGAGGGTTGGTTCCAGTAAGCCCAGTATGTTCAGTGCGGCGATCGACCATACGAAGACGCTGATCCAGCGCGCGACGGTGCGGTTCTCCACGAAGGTAGCGGTGAAGCGTATGGCGACCCAGACGCCGAATAAGTTCGCTGCGACGCGCAGGATTTCCGCCGGTTTACCGATGATGCCGAAGGCGGCGGTGAGCAGCCACAGGATAATCAGTGCACTGAGTGGGTAGGCGATGGAATCCAGCCGCGCGACGAAACTGGACAGCCAGCGGGTAGAGACCTGCTCAGACAGGTAATTGATACCTTTGACGATCGGGCGCGCCATGATTTTGGCGGCGAGCAGCGCCACCATGAAGGCGGTCGCCTGATAAACGGTATCGGCACTGTAGAAAAAGCCGGTCGCCCATTCCTGTGCGGTGTTCAGAAAGCCGGTAATCTGCGTGATAATATCCGTCGATTTTTTGCTCATGGGGTGGATGCTGCCGCTTTCTGCTGTCGGAAGGCATCTTTGACACCTTGCCAGACGGCGCTCAGTTTCTCACGTTTTTGTTCCTCGAAACAGAGGATGCGTAGGATGTCATAGATCATTGCCAGAAGGTCGTAAAGGACAAAGGCGGGTAATTCGCTGCCATGACGGAACCAGCTCAGGACGCGGTTGCGGGTGATGGTGTAGCGGCGTTCCGGGCTGTGGTGGGTACAGCACATCTGCAGGCCGGTGCCGGGAATGTCGTGATCATGGGCGTTGCCGAGCCGGTGGGTGAGGACGGCTTCCCTGACCGCAATGATCTGGAATCCGGCGCGCACCACGCGCAGGCAGAAATCCTTATCGACATAGTCAATGGTCAGGGATTCGTCCATGCCGCCGATTTTGTCGAAGACGTAAATCGGGATCAGGCTGCCGGAGGAAATGACCGAAAACAGGTTATCAATGATAATATCGTTGCCGAACTGGCGGCGTTTAAACCAGATTTTGCCGTGCAGTTGCGGGTAGCGCGCGCGGCGGCTGGAATTGGCGTCGCGCAGGTTGGGGGCGATGATGCCGACTTTCTTCGGCTGGTCGTAATATTGCAGTGCTTCGCACATGATCGGGAGCATGCCGGTGTCGGCGACGCTGTCATGATCCATCAGCAGTACCCATTCGAAGCCCATGTCGCGTGCGGCGGCGATGCCGATATTCTGCGCGGCGGCGAGGTTATTTTTCTCATTATTAATCAGCGTTATGCGTCCTGGCCGGCTGGCGATGGCGCGCTCAATGACGGCGAGATTGGTGGCATCTGAGCCGTTATCCACCAGAATAATATGCCCTGTCTGCGCATAAAGTGGAGCGAGTGTTTGCAAAATGATGTCGCCTGCGTTATAGCTGACGACAACGGCGCAGATGTTAGCGGTTTTGGGGAAGGATACCCCGGTTTTGACGGACATCGGCAACGTGCCTGTAATCAAAGTTGACTTCGCGTGAACTTGACACATCTCGGCAGGTGTTGCAATGAGGCGGATTATATACTGGATTTTTTCAATCCGATCACTATAATCACGCGCCTTTCGGGTATATTCGTGGCGGATACGCTGCGATACAGAGGATAGAACATAAACATAAGGGAGCTGAACATGGCAGTACCTAAGAAGAAAGTATCCAAGTCACGCCGCAATCAGCGTCGTGCGCATGATGCACTGGGGACGGTGAATGTCGTTGAGAATGCGACGACCGGTGAACTGACGCGTCCGCACCACGTCTCTCCAGACGGGTATTATAACGGGCGTCAGGTGACGACGGATAGCGTTAACACGTAAGATAACCGCAGGTTAGTTTTGACTCGGGAAAATACTTTACCGCTTGCGCTGGACGCAATGGGTGGAGATAACGCCCCGCAGAGTGTGGTGGACGGAGCGGACATAGCGCTCACAAAATTTCCCGACCTGCGCTTTCTCTTTTTTGGAGATGAAGCGCAACTTACCCCTTTACTGAAAAAGGCCAAGCGACTGCACGGGCATTATGAGCTGGTGCATACCACTGATGTTGTGCGCTCAGAAGACCGCCCGTCGGCAGCGCTGCGTCAGGGCAAGAACAGCAGTATGCGGCTGGCGATCGACGCGGTGGCACAAGGCAAGGCCAGCGGTGTGGTGTCTGCCGGGAATACCGGGGCATTCATGGCGATGTCCAAGCTGGTGTTTAAAACCCTGCCGGGGATTGACCGTCCGGCGATTGCGGGTGAGATGCCGACTCATAAACATGATATTCTGATGCTGGATCTGGGAGCGAATGTTGCCTGTGACGCGGATGTGCTGTACCAGTTCGCGGTGATTGGCGATGCGTTTGCCCGGCAGGTGCTGGGGCTGCGTAAGCCGACCATTGGCCTTCTTAACATTGGTTCGGAAGACATGAAGGGACATGAGGAAATCCAGCAGGCGGCGCAGAAGCTGAAAGAGAATACGCTGGGGCTTAATTATATCGGCTATGTTGAGGGTACCGACATCCTGCAGGGCAAGGCGGATGTGGTGGTGGCCGACGGGTTTACCGGCAATGTGGCGCTGAAGACGGTGGAAGGCACTGCGCGTTTCTTCGCCTCGCAGATGAAAGCCACCATGCGCAGTTCGTTCTGGGGGCGGGCGGCGTATGTGCTGGCGCGCCCGGCATTTGCCAAGCTGAAGAAGCGGCTGGATGCGCGGCGCTATAACGGTGCGATGTTCCTTGGGCTTAACGGGGTGGCGGTGAAGAGCCACGGCGGCGCGGACGGGTATGCGTTCTACCATGCGATCCGTGAGGCGCATGACATGATCACCTGTGGGGTGAATGAGCGCATCATCAAGGAGATGGCAACGCTGGCCAATCAGCAAAATCAGGAGGAAGACCGCTCTGCCGGCACATTGGAAGCGGTATTATGACGCGTGCGGTGGTGGCTGGCTGCGGTAGTTATCTGCCGTCGAAGATAATGACCAATGACGACCTCTCCAGGATGGTCGATACCAATGATACATGGATTCGTGAGCGTACTGGGATTACGCAGCGCCATATTGCGGCGAAAGGCGAGCTGACGTCCGATCTGGCGGCGGCGGCGGCGCGTGAAGCGCTGGCGCAGGCCGGGGTGAGCGCGGCGGAGGTGGATACGCTGATTGTGGCGACGACTACGCCGGACGACACCTTTCCCAGCACGGCGGTGACGGTGCAGGCAAAAATCGGTGCGACGGATGCCACGGCGTTTGATTTGCAGGCGGTGTGTTCCGGCTTTGTCTATGCCATGAAGCAGGCGGATGCGCTGATTCGCTCCGGGCAGGCGAAGCGTGTGCTGGTGATCGGTGCGGAGACGATGTCGCGGGTGCTGGACTGGACGGATCGTCGCACCTGTATTCTGTTTGGCGATGGTGCCGGGGCGGTGCTGCTGGTGGCCGAGGAGGGCACGGAGCGCGGGATTCTCGCTACGCATACCCAGTCTGACGGCACGCTGCGCGATATTCTCAAGACCACGGGCGGCACATCGTCGACGCAGACGGCCGGGGTGGTGGAGATGAACGGGCAGGAAGTGTTCCGCCATGCGGTGAAACTGATGGCGTCGTCCGGGCTGAAAGCGTTGGAGCAGGCTGGGTTGACGACGGATGACATTAGCTGGCTGGTGCCGCATCAGGCCAATGCGCGCATCCTGACATCCTGCGCTAATAAATTGAAGTTGCCGGAGGAAAAACTGGTGATGACGGTGGATCGTCACGCCAATACCTCATCGGCTTCTATCCCGCTTGCACTGGCGGATGCCGTGCATCATAACCGCTTCTCACAGGAAGATATTATCGTGATGCCTGCACTTGGTGCTGGACTTACGTGGGGAACGTGTATTATAAGGTGGTAACTTTCATATATAAGACCATTCAAAAGAATTAAAGGATTGAAAGATATGTCTAAAACTTTGACTCGCGCAGATCTGGGGAATGCTGTTTACCGTGAGGTAGGGTTGTCACTCTCTGAGTCCATGCAGCTGGTCGATGCCGTGTTTGAAGAGGTTTCAACGGCATTGGAAGAAGGGCAAAATGTCAAACTGTCATCCTTCGGGACGTTCAGTCTTCGGCAGAAAAAATCACGCGTTGGACGCAACCCGAAGACGGGTGTGGAAGTCACCATTACGCCGCGTACGGTGCTGTCGTTCAATCCATCCAATATTCTGAAAGAAGCGGTTAACCTGAATCTGGGCGGTCATATCCGTTCGTCACGGAAACAGGACTAATCACATCCATCCATCAACGTTTTAGTATTACGGAGTTCATTATGGTTGCGCCTTCGGGGAAGCAAAAATCGGAACAAGCACTGAAAACCATTCGTGAAGTGTCTGAAATTCTGGATCTGCCACAGCATGTGCTGCGTTTCTGGGAGAGTAAGTTTCCGCAGATTCAGCCGCTCAAGCGCCGCGGTGGACGCCGTTTCTATCGTCCGGAAGATATCGAACTGCTGACGACGATCAAAACCCTGCTGCATGAGAAGGGCTACACCATCAAAGGTGCGGTGGCGCTGCTCAATAAGTCCGGCAAGCTGAAACTGGTGGCCGATAATGCGCGTGCGCGTGCGGAAGCGGCGGCTGAGGCAGCGGAGGCTCCGCTGGCTGAAGGCGGTAAGGAGCAACTGGCATCGGTGAAGCATGAGCTGGAAGAGATCCGCGACATGCTCAAGCAAGCCAGTTAATAGTGCCTCACATTCTACTATCGCATGCTGCAAACAGAGCTTTTCTACGCTTCCGCTGCGCATGTACCCGGATGTACATTTGCGCGTCGGTTCTCGAAAAGCTCTGTTTTCGCTGTGCGTTAGCGAATGTGCCAACACTATTAAAGTCAGCTTAAATACACATTCTTCTATTTTTTTCGGGGCGTAGCGCAGCCTGGTAGCGCGTCCGTCTGGGGGACGGGAGGTCGCTGGTTCAAGTCCAGTCGCCCCGATACCCATTTTTCTGGAGTCTTTGATTCCAGTAGAAAATGGAGCACCCTCCGAAGCTTTTCTGAGAGCGAAGGAGGGCCATTGTTTGAACAAACGGCAGAAAACCCTCCCGATCATACGATTTCGCGCATTTCGGATTTGCGTGCGGGCACAAGATGATTTATATCCTGTGATCCATCATGGATGGAGCTATGGTCATCGGGGTGTAGCGCAGCCTGGTAGCGCGCATCGTTCGGGACGATGAGGCCGGAGGTTCGAATCCTCTCACCCCGACCAGCCTTCGGCTTCGGATGGCTTACGTCAGTAAGCAGCACGAAGGCTGGAACCACATTTCCTTGCATGTTCTACCTTCTTCAAATAAACAGTTTTGGTAACGGGATATTTGATGGGCTTTGTTTGTGGTAGTAATGAAATCCGCCTTCTTGGTGTTGCTGGAATTGCTTGTGGTTTGGAGTATGTTGCTTGTGCCGCTATCTTCGACGTATGCAGTTTCACCGCATGAGGAGATTGTTACTTTTATCAGCCAAACAAAACTTGGCGATAATTTTAGACAGCTGACTTACAGGGCAGCGATGAATACTGAAACCTATCGTATTATTGTGGCGAAAACGACTTCTTCGGAAGCACGTGAGATTCTCAACAAAGAGCTGGACAAGACCTTGCCTAAGTATCAGCAGCAATGGAATGAAAATCTTGCATTGGCTTATCTCGAATATTTAACTTCACAAGAATTGAATTCCGTTTTTACCGAGCGTAACTCCTCTCCTTATCTCAAGAAATTTCAGGAGAAGCAGGCAGATATTGGGCAGAGCATGCAAAGGAAATCGTCCGATTTGCTGGTTAAGGCTGTTGCGGAGGTTATCGGTAACGCTTTTCAATCGATAGCGCCGTAAATCCTTTTGTCTACCCGTGTAATAATTCTCAGTATATCGACCTCTGTGCTCTCACCCCGACCACCCTTCGCCTTCGGCTTCGGATGGCTTACGCCAGTAAGCAGCACGAAGGCGATCTAGGTGGAGGCGTGCCCTTCGCAGCTTGCTAAGCAAGCGTAGGAGGGCTAACCGGTTTGATTAGCGGCCTACGCCTACGGCATCCATGATGATCTGAGCCGTTGCTTCCGGCATTGGCACACCGTTTTGCGCCAGACGGTCTACTTCTTCGAATTTATCGACCACCACTACGGTTTTGCCTAATTGGCCGTCATGTCTGATTTTTGGGCTGGTGGCACCCAGTTCGACCAGTGCATGCTTCAGCTCTTCTGCTGCGTCCTGCGACGGTACATCATACTGGATAGCACCTTTGATGATGCTATACGGCAGTGGAGCGTATTGTTTAACAATATCAATTGGTTGAGTCATTTCATGGTTCCTTTCCATAATATTTATCGGGTCTTTCCATAAAAAATAATGGCTTATATGTTCCCGTTGAGAGCGCTTATAGCAGGGCAGGGGCAGGAGGTGTGTGAAGGTTATGTTAAGATTACAGTGGCTTGTCAAAAAAGAAAGGGGCCCGGACGGACCCCTTAGGTACAGTACCCTTACCCTCCTCCTACAGGGTAGCAAAATCGTCAGTCGTTAACTCAGAGACACCTGTGACAAGGATTTCAGTGCTGCTGTTGACCATCAGATGCGCGCCGTCGGCATCGTAGGTGGTGTGATCCAGCAGACGATCGATGTTGCCGCTGTAGAGCAGCAGGTCTACCCCTTGCTCGAAGTCGGCAATCACGTCGTTATGCGCACTGCCGTTGAAGGAGAAGATATCCGCTCCGGCGCCGCCGAACAGCAGGTCATCGCCGCGTCCGCCGGTCAGCAGGTCGTTGCCTGCGCCGCCATGCAGCGTGTCGTTGCCGTTGCCGGCGTCGATGATGTCATCGCCTGCGCCGCCGCTGACCTGATCGTTCCCGGAGGTGATCGTGTCGTTGCCGTCGCCGCCGTCGATCACATCCTCACCGTTGCGGGTGTCGATGTTGTCGTTGCCAGCGCCGCCATCGACCGTATCGGTCCCGTTTAAGGACTGGATCACGTCGTTGCCGTCGCCGCCGGTGATGCTGTCATCGAGGTTATGGCCCCGGATGTAGTCATCGCCGCCGTCACCGTGCAGGCTGTTGTTTTCATTGCCGCCACGGATGCTGTCGTTGCCGTCGCCGCCATGAATCTCATCGCCGCCGGTGTTTCCGAAGATGGTGTCGTCCCCGGCACCTGCGAAGATCACGTCATTCCCGGCATCGCCGCGGATATTGTCGTTGCCTTCACCGCCATCGATGGTGTCGTTGCCTGCACCGCCGCGCATCTGGTCGTCGCCAGCGTCGCCGCTCAGCACGTCGTCACCATTGTCACCGCGCAGGTTATCGGCACCGTCGCCACCGCTGATGACGTCGTTGTCGTTACCACCGTAGACAGTGTCGTTGTCGGCACCACCGTCCAGCGTATCGCTGCCGTTGTCACCGCGCAGCTGGTCTGCTCCGGTGCCACCGGTGAGGCTGTCGTTACCGTCCTGACCGTAGAGGCGGTCATTCCCGGCACCGGCACGCATGGTGTCGTCGCCGGCGTCGCCACGCAGCTGGTCGTCGCCTTCGCCACCGATCAGGCTGTCGTCGCCTTCGCCACCCCACAGACGGTCATTGTCGGCACCGCCGTCGAGCGTGTCGTTACCGGCATCGCCACGCAGCTGGTCAACGCCGTCGCCGCCCAGTGCGCTGTCGTTGCCTTCAGCACCCCAGATGCGGTCATCTCCGGCGTCGCCCTGAATGGTATCGTTACCCAGTTCGCCGCGCAGTTGATCGTTGCCGTCACCGCCGATCAGCATGTCGTTGCCGTCGCCACCCCACATGCGGTCGTTGTCGGCACCGCCGTCAAGCGTATCATTGCCTGCCTCACCGCGCAGCTGGTCATTACCAGCACCACCGATCAGGCTGTCGTCGCCGTTGCCGCCCCACATGCGGTCGTTGTCGGCACCGCCGTCAAGCGTGTCGTTGCCTTCATCGCCATACATCATGTCGTTTCCGGCATCGCCGATCAGCAGGTCGTTGTCATCGCCACCGTAGAGGCGATCCGCGCCTGCGCCGCCGTCCAGCGTGTCGTTTCCGGCTTCGCCATACAGGCGGTCGTTGCCGTCTCTGCCGAGCACGAGGTCAGCGCCTTCCTTGGCGTAGACGGTATCGTTGCCTTCTTTGGCGTCGATGACGTCGTTGCCTGGGGTGCCTTCCAGATTGTCACGGCGTTCCGTGCCATCCAGCGTGGTATCTTCCGGCTCCGGCTCTGGTTCCGGATCAGGGGTTGGTTCTGGCTCGGTTTCCGGCTCTGGCTCCGGTTCTGGCTCAGGCACAGGCTCCGGCTCAGGGGTTGGTTCTGGCTCTGGCTCAGGTTCCGGGGTCGGTTCCGGCTCAGGCGTAGGCTCTGGCTCGGTTTCCGGCTCCGGCTGTACCGGTTGGTTGGTCAGGTGGATGTTCAGTGCGCCGTTGGTGAAGTTCTGCACCTCGATCAGGTCGCCATCCGCAAAGCTGTCGCTGTTGATGTAGAGCACACCATTGACAACCACCAGCGTGTACTGGACGCCGTTGACGGTCATCGCATACTGGTTGTTGTTCAGCAGCCCTGCGTTTCCTGAGAGCTGGCCGCCATTGATCTCGATTCGGCCCTGACCATCGCTGTCGATGATGCGGTCGTTACCGAAGCCGTTGGCGGTGAACTGGTACACATCGTTACCTTCTGCGCCCCACAGCGTATCATTCCCGGCACCGCCGATCAGAACGTCATGGCCGGCATCGGCGCGCATGGCATCGTTGCCTTCGCCGCCGTCCAGCGTATCGTCGTCCGCTTCGCCGTACAGGTAATCGTTGCCGATACCGCCGAGCAGCATATCGTTGCCGTCGCCACCATACAGGCGGTCGGTATGGGTGCCGCCGTCCAGCGTGTCGTTGCCGGCATCGCCATACAGCTTGTCATCGCTGACGCCACCGAGCAGCAGGTCATTGCCGTCGCCGCCCAGCAGGGAATCCTTGCCGTTATCGCCGTCCAGCGTGTCATTGCCCGCTTCGCCGTACAGGGTGTCGTTGCCGCCTTCACCGTAGACCAGATCATCGCTGGCGAGGGCATAGACTACATCCGAACCGGTGCGAGCATGGATAACGTCCTCATTCTCCGTGCCGTAAATGGTGTCGTTCTGGTCGGTTCCGTCGATGTCGCCGCTGGTTTCCGGCTCTGGTTCCGGGGTAGGTTCCGGCTCAGGCTGTGGTTCCGGCGTCGGAGTCGGCTCCGGCTGAGGCTCAGGGGTTGGTTCTGGTTCCGGAGTAGGTTCCGGTTCAGGGGTTGGCTCTGGCTCCTGCACGACATCGCCGTCGAGCGTGATGCCCAGTTCCCCGTTAGAGAAGCCTTTAATGGTGATCAAATCGTCATTATGGAAAATGTTCGAGGTTATGGAAAGATCCCATCCGTCCAGTGTGAGCGTGAATGTCATGCCTGCAACGGTCAAACTGAACACATTGTCGGACACCAGCGAGGCGGTGCCGGTGAGGGCATGATTATTGATCATGATTTGCCCTTGTCCGCCGCCGTCATTGATCATGTCGGTGCCGAAGTCGTTGAGGTTGAAGATGTAGGTATCAAACCCTTCACCACCGAGCAGGGAGTCGTTCCCCGCGCCACCGATCAGCGTATCCTGTCCTTCAAAGCCGCTCAGGATGTTGTTCAGGTCGTTTCCGGTGATGTGGTCGTTGCCGTAGCCACCGATGGCGTGCTCGATATTGGCGCCGAAGGCCACCCATACGTCGCTTTCACCGATATGTGAGACGTTGTGGATACCTTCACGGATGTCCAGTACCACGTTTCCTTGGAAATGTTCGGCGCTTAGCGCATCATTGCCGGAGCCGTCCCAGATGGTCATGGCGTAACGGCCACCGTCGATTTCGTAGATGGTATCGCCGGCATTGGTGCTGTAATTAGCGCCGTAGAGCGCCTGAACCGTAGCAATATCATAGATCATCGGGGTTTTGGCGTAGCCATTGGACCAGTTGGTGTAGGTGCCCTGTGCGTAGGACATCACGGAGCCGTCCCAGTTGTCGTAGAAGGCTGCGCCCGGCGTAGAACCACCCTGACCGAGGTTATAATTCCCCGGGTGATTCAGGCCGATGGCATGTCCCAGCTCGTGCAGCAGGGTTTGGAACGGGTGCGATCCTTCCTCTTTTCCAGCGATGTAACTGCGATCGAACACGACTTCCACCGTGTCGAAGGTCCAGTTTGAGGTAGGTTCTACCTCGCGTGTCATCATCCAGCCCGCAGCACCGCTCGCGAGGTTATCACCTTCGCGGATGTAGAGGTCGATTTCCTGTCCGGGTGCCGCCTGTTCGAAATTAATGTTGGCAACGGCTTCCCATGCTTCCATCGCCTTGATAGTCATAGCTTTTTCGTGATTACCTAGGCCGCTGAGATTGCTTGCGTATCTTCCCATGACATTCTCATGTGCCGTTGACCAGGTGTTGACGTCCATGGTGTAAGTCAGCGTTGCCGGTCCAGGGGTATCATGCCCCGCCCAGGAAATGCCCATATCGATGTTATCGATGGCGGTTTGCGTGTTGATATTGCCGTTTTCCACTGACGGGGTGTTGATTCCGTCTCCCGGTGCAGCCGCTACCGGCTCAAAGTGGAAGTAATCATACTCGTCATGTTCCGGCTCTTTGTGTGCGCCGCAGGCTGTGCAGCCGCAACCAAATTCATGTGTATCCGGATTGTCCGATGACTGGATCTCTGTTTCGTTATTATTCATGCTCCCTCCCGTTAACCTTCATTAAATTTAGATTAAGTATGTGGTCTAAACTTAACAGTGTAAAGAATTGGGATCAAGCAAATTTAAACATATAAAACAGTAAGTTGTTTACTATAAACTGACTAAAACATCGCTAAAATTTTAGCGGATTTCGTCGTGAATATGTTGGGTAATCGTGGTGCATTTTTAAACGCATGAGCAATATGCAAAAAATTCGGGCGAGGGAGAATGCAGGGAAAAATTATTTCAAATTTTGGTGCCTTTTTGAGGGGCGTAAGAGGTCGAAAAAAGAGGTAAAAAAATTTTTCCCGGAGTGTTTTTTTAATGCTTTGAGGGGTTCATTTCTAAATTTCTTTTAGCTTTTTTAACCATTGAAGGATGAAAAAGCGCGATAAAGGTAACGATTGCCCGCCAAGCTCTGTGAAATTTCGATGACAAACACTCGGTTTTGCTTTGTTTTCCTCAGAGTTCATCGTAGTTTTCGTCCGTTTTGACATTGTGTCTTAACCCGGACGTATTGACGTTCCGGTCACTAAGCGGACGAATGCTATGGCGTATTTTGCAAGGCCTCACAAGTGGCCAGAAATAGACGGGGAAGCAAAAATAACTATCCTCGCCTTTCTTGGTCTCTTTGTCCTCGGCCTATCCAGTCCCGCATTGGGTTGGGTGGGCTTCTTTGCAGGCATTGCTATCATTGTCATGGATGCCACCATTTTTTGGTGGAACACGGACGAAAGCAACAACCATATCAAGGTTGTGGACAGAGAATATTATGATGGCTACCTGCCAGCGTATATTGCTTCGGGAGCCTTGGTTCTCGTGCAACTCTTTTTCTTCGTGTTTCTCATCGGGGTGAGCTGGGGCGTCTACGCTATCTACGCTCTTGTCACCTGAGATCTGCTAGGGGAGAGGAAACGGCTGCATGTTTTGCAGCCAGCGACACCTGTCGCACCTCTCCCGTTTTCCCCTGTCCCGACCGCATGTTTCCGCGT
>JAUIJX010000038.1 GCA_030430795.1 Alphaproteobacteria bacterium
ATTGCTGCTGTCTAAGTCTTGAACATATTGAATGCCGCTTACAGCTGGTGAATGAAACATTTCATAGGCTTCATCTAATAGTAATCCACAGTTTGGCTGTTCGGCCATTTGAATTAGCTCCTTTAAATCCATCACCTTTTTATCATCAAGATCGTTAATATCCACCTGAATCACCTGCATGGCGAATTGAAAAAGCACCAGAGACAGGAACAAAAAGAAGACGGGGTGCAGATTTTCACTGAGTGCCACAAATAACAGGCACAACACGAAAAACCCGTAGAACACGGCGACCCAGAATTTGCTGCGCTCACCCAGCCTGCGCGCGCTGGATTTCACCCCGACCAACTCATCATCCACCTTATCCTGATGGGCGTAAATGGTGTCGTAGCCCAACGTCCAGGCGACACAGCCGGCATAGAGCACCAGCGCCGTGAGTGACAGCTCGCCGGTGATGGCCAGCCAACCATAGAGCGCGCCGGCATTAAATGTCAGACCGAGAAACAGTTGCGGCCACCAGGTGATGCGCTTCATCAACGGGTAGAGAATCACTGGCAGCAGCCACGCAAAGGAGAGCAAAAAGACCTCCTTGCCAAGCAGCACCGCAATAATGGCCGCCTGTATCAGCAGGAAGAACACCAACACCAATGCTTCCCCGACACTGACCTCACCGGATGCCAGCGGACGGTTACGGGTGCGTTCCACCAACCGGTCGATATCCCGATCCATCAGGTCGTTGACGATGCAACCCGCCGCGCGCATGATCGCCGCCCCCAACAGAAACAATATCATTTCCATCCACGGCAACCCGCGATAGGCCAGCACCGCACTCCACCAGCACGGCCACATCAACAGCCAGATGCCTGTCGGTTTATCAAAACGCATCAGGCGGATATAGGCTCGTATCGGAGAGGATTTCATGAGACCCTTGATATCACTTTGTTGTTTTACTAAATCCCTTAACGAATTATGGTAGCAAGATGGTAGAGCATTCAAGCGGAAAAGCGCGCCTTTATATCGGCGATCCTCGTCAGACCATGCAGAAAGGTGCGGTGTTTGATCTAGCGGAAGCATCGTCGCATTACCTCTCGCGGGTGATGCGCTGTCAGGCGGGAGATAAGGTCTTGCTGTTTAATGGCCGCGACGGCGAATGGCTGGCCGAGATTACCCAATGCTCAAAGAAAACGGTGTCCGTATCGTTGCTTGCCCGCACGCGCGAGCAGACACCAGTGCCGGATTTCTGGCTGGTGTTCGCGCCGATCAAATCCGGGCGAATCGATTACATGGCAGAGAAGGCAACCGAGCTCGGGGTACGTGCGCTCTATCCTGTAAAGACGGATCACACGGTGATGTCGCGGGTGAATATCGAGCGGCTGCAGGCGCATTGCGTGGAAGCGGCCGAACAGACCGAACGCATGGATGTGCCGGTTGTGCATGACTATCAACCGCTCCATGATTTTCTCTCCCACTGGCCGGAAGAGCGGACATTGCTCTTCGCCGATGAAACCGGTGGCGGCGATGAGGCCACCCGTCAGCGGATGCTGGAACCCGGTGCATACGGATTGCTGATCGGGCCGGAGGGTGGCTTCTCGCAACGCGAGCTGGAGCATCTGCGCCGCCTGCCATTTGCCCGCGGCATCAGTCTCGGGCCACGTGTGCTGCGCGCTGACACAGCGGCACTGGCTGCCCTGACCTATCTGCAACTGGCGGCCGGAGACTGGGATCAAAGCCCGGCATGGCGTACCCGTAACATGGAGGAGGTGGTGCATGGCACTGGCACAGCTTAAGGCATTGATCGATGCTGAGTCGGCCGCTATCGAATCCTGGTTCGACGAGCAATATGGCAACGAGGCGCGGCCTTTTTATTCCTCCGTCGATCTGCGTTATAGCGGGCATAAGCTGGCGCCGGTCGATACCAATTTATTTCCCGCCGGGTTCAATAATTTATCCGATGCCGCCAAAACAAATGCCGCCGCGTCCATGCACACCTATCTGAGCACGCATTACCCGGAAGCCAAACGCATCCTGATCGTGCCGGAAAATCATACGCGCAATCTCGGCTATCTGGCCAATCTGCATACGCTGTGTCGGTTACTGACCAATAACGGATATGAGACGGCGCTCGGGCGCATGGACAGTGAGTCCGATGAAGCTATCATGCTGGAGACTGCTGCGGGCGAGCAGATGGAGAGCCTGCCGATCCTGCGGGATGGCGACATCATCCGTCGGCGCGATGGATTTACGCCGGATCTGGTGCTGGTGAATAACGACCTGACCAGCGGTGCACCGGAGATGTTATGCGGTGCCGCACAGCCGGTGATTCCCCGCCCCGGCATGGGCTGGTATCGCCGCCGCAAGAGCGAGCATTTCAACGCCTACACCAAGACCGCCAATGCGTTCAGCCAGCGCTTCGATCTTGACCCGTGGCTGATCAGCACGGTGACGCATCAGTGCGGGCTAATTAATTTCCGCGAGAAGAAAGGCATCGAATGCGTGGCGCTGGGGGTAGAGAAAGTGCTGCGCGCGGTGCGGGAGAAATACCAGCAATACGGTATCGACGAGACGCCTTACGTGTTCATCAAGGCCGATAGCGGCACCTATGGTATGGGCATTATGGTGGCGGAATCCGGCGAGGATGTGTATGCGATGAACAAGCGCACGCGCAACAAGATGAACGTGATTAAAGAAGGCGCGCCGAATACCCATGTGGTGCTGCAGGAAGGCGTGCCGACCGTGGATAGTTGCGAGGGCGCGGTGGCGGAACCACTGATCTATCTCGCCAATGGCGAAGTGGCCGGAGGGGTGTATCGCAGCAACCCGGCACGCGATGCGCGCATCAGCCTGAACACGCCGGATATGGTATTCCGTCCGATGGATGAATCGGGGGATGATTACGCCGCTTACCGGCTGGTGGCGCGGTTGGCGACACTGGCGACGTTGCGCGAAGAATATGGCAATGATGCGTGCGAGGAAGCATTGGAGGCCGAAGCGACCTAGGAGACCATCGCGTCCCCTTCTTCTTCCGGCTCTTCCTGATAGATGACCCGTTGCGGCGGGAAGAGAATACGTACCGTCGTCCCCTCACCCACGATACTGACCAGCGCCAGTTTACCGCCATGCAGTTCCGCGAACATACGGCAGAGCGGCAGGCCCAGACCCGTCCCCTCGTGGCTCTTATTACGGTGCACCTGCCCGAAGACCGACAGCGCGGTCGGGATGTCTTCTTCGGCGATACCGATGCCGGTGTCGGAGACCGAGATATTCATGGCGCCGTTGCCGTCCAGACGGGCGGCGATTTTGATATCACCATCCTGCGGCGTAAACTTGGTGGCGTTGGAGAGCAGGTTGATAAGAATCTGTTTGAGTTTGCGCTTGTCGGCATAGAGCAGCGGCAGGCTGGCCGCGACATCGATGGTCAGGTTGATGCCTTTGGACTTGATCTTCTCGCCCATCATGCGGCTGACTTCGCCGACAATTTCCGGTATCACGACGCGTTCTTCGACGATCTCCAGCTTGCCCGCCTCCCCTTTGGAGAATTCGAGGATGTCGCTGATCAGATGCAGCAGGTGATTACCGCAGAGGTTGATATCGTTCATGCGCTCTTTCTGCTTGGCGTTGAGCGGACCGAAATAGCCGGAATTCATCATTTCCGAGAAGCCGATAATGGCGTTAAGCGGTGTGCGTAACTCGTGGCTCATATTGGCCAGAAATTCGGATTTCGCCTGGCTGGCGAGAATGGCCGCCCCTTCCGATTCTTCCACGCGGATAATCTGGCGCGCCATAGTCAGCGCGAAGAAGGACAGCACCGAGCCGAAGACGGTGAAGATAGCAAGGAAGGAGAGATCCTTAAAGCGTTCCTGCCAGAAGGAGGAAAGGAAGTCCTCTTCGTCGATCATCACTGAGACCACCAGCGGCAGATGCGGCAGGTATTTGTAAGACAGCATGGTGATGGAGCCGTCGATCTTTTCCAGTTGGGTGGTGATGCCGGTCGGCCTGCTGCCGGTAATAATCTTTTCGTGCAAGGCATGCATCAGCGGATTGTTGCTACGGCTATGGTGCGTGCCTTCGAACAGGTTGCGCCCGTCCGTCAGCAGCAGCGACATATAGCGCCGCGTTTCCGAGTCCACCGACTTGAAGAAGTCGAGGAAATATTCACTGTAGATCGCAGCGGTGACCATGCCACCGAAGCTGCCGTCCAGCTTGGTGATACGGCGACTCATCAGGATCAGGTTTTTGCGCGGGGAGTTGGGATCGACATTGGTGCCGATGAATACACTCTCGTCACTGTTCCTGCGCAGCGCCAGGAATGGCTCTGTGCGCGCCATCGACATGTTGTAGTCCAGCCAGCCTTCGTAATTCTGGTCATGTACCGCCAGCTCGACATCGCCTTGCTCATTGACCAGCATCAGGGAGACGATCTGCGGAGTCTCTTCCACCCAGATGTTAAAATTATGCACCATGTCTTCCGGCAGGTGTCCGCCGAACAGCATATTCAGATATTGACGCTCGACCGCGCGCTGTAATGATAAATCAACCGTCAGGAAGGTCAGTTCGATCTGATCGGACAAAATCGTGACCAGACGCTCGGCATTGCGCTTGCCTTTTTCGATGGCAATGTCGTATTCGCGGAATGCCTGATAGAGCACGATCACGCCGAATAACAGCATGATGAAGGAACTGAACGCGATCAGGTTCCTTACGCGAGGCGGCTTGCTATCTGTTATTTCACTCATTCGTCAATCTATTACCGCAAAAGTTAATACGCTGCCAATAATATTAATAACTTCGTTCCGAAAATACTTCCGGACGATGCATTATCTCTAAATAATGTTAAATTTGGCCTAATTAAACGTTAGAATTTCCTTTATTATTGGCCATAAATACGGTTTATTTATGGGCGTCGTCAGCAGCAATTTGGAATGTCGCGTTTATGGTCGCACAGGTTAAAACCGTCGCTTTTCAAGGCATTCATGTTACCGAAGTCGAAGTACAGGTTCAGGTCTCCCCGGGACTGCCGGCATTCGCCGTTGTCGGACTGCCGGACAAAGCTGTGGCAGAGTCGCGTGAGCGCGTGCGCAGCGCCATTCATGCGCTGGGGCTGGCACTCCCCTCCAAACGTATCACGGTCAATCTGGCGCCTGCCGATCTGGCCAAGGAAGGCAGTCATTTCGATCTGCCGATCGCCCTCGGTGTGCTGGTGGCGATGGGCGTGGTGCCGCAGGATGCCGTCAGCCATTATTATGCGATGGGTGAGTTGGCACTCGACGGGCGCATCCTGCCTGTCTCCGGAGCATTGCCCGCCGCAATGGGCGCGTCCGCCGATGAGTGCGGGTTGATTTGCCCGGCAGCCAGCGGGTCGGAAGCAAGCTGGGCCGGTGAGGTGGATATTCTGGCGGCACCGTCGCTGACCGCATTGCTCAATCATTTTCGCGGGCTACAGGTGTTAAGCCCCCCGTCCCCGATGATTGCCGAAGCACCGCAGACACAGGCCGATTTGTCAGATGTGCGCGGGCAGCATATGGCGCGCCGTGCGTTAGAGATTGCTGCGGCGGGCGGGCATAATATGCTGATGATCGGGCCACCGGGAACCGGGAAATCCCTGCTGGCATCGTGCCTGCCGGGTATTCTGCCGCCGCTGACCTCACGCGAGATTCTGGAAGTCAGCACGATTTACAGCGTGGCCGGAGAAATTACCGACGGCAAGCTGAGCAGTAGCCGTCCGTATCGCTCGCCGCATCATTCCACCTCGATGGCGGCGATGGTTGGTGGCGGACAACGCGCCAAGCCGGGCGAGATTTCACTGGCACATCACGGCGTGCTGTTTCTCGACGAACTGCCGGAATTCTCACGCACCGTACTGGAATCGCTGCGGCAGCCGCTTGAGACCGGGCGGGTGACAGTGGCGCGCGCCAATGCGCATATCACCTATCCGTCGCACGTGCAGCTAATTGCGGCGATGAATCCGTGTAAATGCGGTTATCTCGGCGATCCGGCGCTGGCCTGTACTAAAGCGCCGCGTTGCGCTGCCGATTATCAGGGGCGGATTTCCGGGCCGCTGCTGGATCGTATCGATATGCATATCGACATGCCGATGATCGACACGATGGATATGCTGAGCAAAGAACCGGGTGAGCCAAGCGCTGCCGTGGCCACACGAGTGGCGAAAGCGCGCGAGTTACAGGCGGAGCGTTACCATGCCGAACCGCTGCTTTCCCTGACCAATGCCGCGGCGTCGGGCACATTACTTGAACAACACGCTGCACCGCAGGCAGCCGGCAAGCACATGCTGGAAGACGCCACCCGTCGATTCAAACTGTCCATGCGTGCCTACACCCGAATCTTACGCGTATCACGCACGATCGCCGATCTGGAAGGCAGTGGCACGGTAAAAGAGGCACATATCGCCGAAGCGCTTAGTTTCCGGCAACTACACCAAGGCAAAAAATTGGAGGCGGTAGGATGAAGGATATCTCTCCTGAAGCCCGGATTCGTGCAGCAATTGAGCAATCGGCTAACCGGCTCGATATTATCAGCCGGGAAATTGTCGAGACGCAGCACGATCTGGCAGATTTTATGGAATATTATTATGGAAAGACAGAATTTGCTTTCCGCCTGATTAAGAGGCTCGATCAAGTTATTCAGAAATATAAGCCTTCTGACAAGCCATCCGTTATGAATCACTCTTATCCCGTTATCGAACCGGAAACGAGACAAGGCATAATATCTCAGCAAAAACACCAGAAAGAAGAACATGAACAGACCGGAATAAAGCAGCTCTACCTTATGCTAGCGCGAAAATATCATCCCGATAGCGGCGGGGATGATGACGAGGTGATTAAATCGATCAATCGTGCCTACAAGCAGCACCATTTTGGGAGCTTATGGAAAATCGCCAGCGAGCAGGAATGGACGAGTATTTCGCAGCTGGGAGCGGCGCAGAGAACACGAGCTTTGAACTATTACCTTGCGCAAATTAAGGATAATTTGAAGTCGGCTGAGGCAAAATTACGCAGGATTCATGCCAGCGATGCTTATCAACTGAAGCTGCGGGTGTTTAAGGCGCGACTGGCCGGGGAGGATTTAGTCGCCGATATTGTGGCCGCGATGGAGGCAGAACTCGCAGAAAAACAGCGGGTTTTGGAGTATTTCAAGCTACGGGAACAGCTGCGTACGGAAGAGACCGGGTTTCCCGTCAGCAGTCAGGCTTAGGCGGCAGGTAATGCCGCGGCAGCCGTCACTGCAGCCGTCAGTTTTTCCATTGCACGCACCTCGATCTGGCGCACACGCTCGCGGGAAATACCGTATTTCTGGCTAAGTTCTTCCAGTGTTTGTGGATCTTCAGCCAGTCGGCGGGCGCGGATGATATCCTGCTCACGGTCATTCAGTGTATCCATCGCCGTGTAGAGCATATCACGCTTGTTATCCTGTTCCTGACGTTCGGCCAGCAGGACTTCATGCGTGTCACTGCCGTCTTCCAGCAGATCGATCCAATCCTGCTTGCTGTCCTGCCCTGCCGGGCTGTTGAGGAATTGGTCATGTGCGCTCATGCGCTGATCCATATCCACTACATCCTGCTCAGAGACGTCCAGCTCACTGGCAATTTCCGAGATTTGCTCGTCGGTCAGCGAATTCTGATCGACTGCATCCAGACGGGATTTCAGCTTTTTCAGGTTAAAGAACAGTTTTTTCTGCGCAGCGCTGGTGCCGACCTTCACTGTCGTCCATGAGCGCAGCACATATTCCTGAATAGCGGCGCGAATCCACCAGATAGCGTAAGTCGACAGGCGGAAGCCTTTTTCAGGATCGAATTTCTTGACCGCCTGCATCAGGCCGATATTACCCTCGGCGATGAGATCGCCCAGCGGCAGGCCGTAGCCACGGAAACCCTGCGCAATCTTGGCAACCAGACGCAGGTGGCTGGTTACGAGGCGATGTGCCGCGTCGTAGTCAGCATGTTCCGTCCAGCGTTTGGCCAGCATGTATTCTTCATCCGGCTCCAGCATCGGGAATTTACGAATCTCCGCAAGATAAGCACTCAGACTGGATTCCGAGCTAATTGCGGGTAATGCGTATTGCGTCATGCGTGTCTCCATTCAATGGTTTATCACTACCGCACCAGACGGGCTGACACTCTAGCGATTTTTACAAAAATCTCAAGTGCCTTGCTTAGATAGTGCGGGAGAATGCCTTGTCAATAGCTATACCATACTAAATTACTTGGTTATTGTCAAATCGGCGCGGCATCTGCCTATTACTTCGCGCATGTCGGGCGGGAGGTTACAGCTATAATGGTGTTTTTCGCCGGTCGCAGGGTGGATGAAGGCGATGGCGGCGGCATGCAGCGCCTGACGGTCAAAACCCTGCAGGATTTCCTCGGCTTCCGGCGATATGGCAAAGCGTGACAGGCGCCCGGATGCGCTGCGGCTGCCATAGACCGGGTCGCCGACCAGCGGGTGACCGATATGGGTCATATGCACACGAATCTGGTGGGTACGGCCGGTCTCCAGCTTGCATTCCACCAACGCGCAGACTGACTCCGTGAGGTTGCCTTTCCTGAGCGAAGCGGCATAGCTTTCCTGCGTGGTATAGTGCGTGACCGCCGGTTTGCCGCCCTGTTCGGCCACCGCCATTTTCTTGCGGTTCTGCTGTGAGCGGGCGATGGCGGCATCGACCGTGCCATTGCGCGGCTGCGGACATCCCCAGACCAGTGCCTGATAAGTGCGCGACAGGCTGCGATCCGCCAGTTGCGCCGATAATTTCTGATGGGCGGCATCGTGTTTGGCGACCAGCATCAGGCCGCTGGTATCCTTATCCAGACGATGAACAATGCCGGGGCGCAGCTCACCGCCGATGCCGGAGAGGCTGTCACCGCAATAGGCCAGCAGCGCATTGACCAACGTATCATTGGCATGCCCGGCAGCGGGATGAACAGTCAGACCCGCCGGTTTGTTGATGACCAGCAGATGCTCATCCTCAAAGACGATATCCAACGGTATATCCACCGGGACAATATCCGTGTGCTGCGGCGGCGGCACCGTCAGCACATATTCTTCGTCTGTGCGTGTCTTCTGGGCGGGATCACCGCAGAAAGCGCCATTGATGGTGAGTTGCCCCTGCTCGATCAGCGCCTTGATGCGGCTGCGCGACAGGCCTTCGATATTCTGCGCCGCCAGCACGGCATCGATGCGCTTGCCGGACTCGGAAGCGGCGATGGTCAGGCGATGCTGCACAGAATTCTCCATTCCAGCGGTTGTAGCATAGGTTTGGGAGGGCGGGGAGGAGAAAAAAAGCACGATTCCCATTTTGGGATTCCCAAAACGGGAAAACCCACCGATTTTTTCCCAAATTGGGACAAATCAGAGGCGGAGCACGTCCTGCATGGAGTACAGACCGGGCTTTTTGCCGTCCGCCCAATGCGCCGCGCGATAGGCGCCGACGGCGTAAATCGTGCGGGACGACGCTTTGTGGCCGAGTTCGATGCGCTCACCGGTACCAGCGAAGGTCACGACGTGATCGCCGACGACATCACCGCCGCGAGCAACGGAAAAGCCAATATGCCCGGTTTCGCGCTCACCGATGATGCCTTCGCGCGCGATATCGCTGACATCTTCCAGCGCCACACCGCGACCGGCAGCCGCCGCACGCCCCAGCCCCAGTGCGGTGCCGGACGGTGCGTCTTTCTTATGCTTGTGGTGCAATTCATAAATTTCAATATCATATTCGGCATCCAGCGTCACCGACACTTTTTCGACCAGCGACATCAGGATATTGACGCCGATGCTCATGTTAGGAGCCATGATGATCGGGGTTTTAGCAGCATAGGTGGAAATTTTTTCCTTATCTGCCTCGCTATAACCGGTAGTGCCGCTGATATGGATTTTTCCCTTATCCGCCGCAGACTTAGCAATCTCGAGCGTATAGGCCGGAAAGGTGAAATCGATGACCGCATCGCTGACATCCAGCGCTTCGCCGATATCGTCGGTGACCAGCACATCGTTCAGGCCGAGCGAGGCCAGATAGGCTTTGGCCTTGTCCTCACTGCCCGCGCGGACGGTGACGGCGCTGACAGTATCGCCCGCCTGTTCGGCATATTCCACCAGGGTTTTCCCCATGCGCCCAAGCGCGCCTGCAATGGCTATTTTCATGGCTATTCTTTCAAATCTTCCCAGAATTCCTTGACCTTATCGAAAAAGCCGGAGGATTCCGGGTTGGTTTTCGGGGTGACGGTCTGATCAAATTCCTTCAACAGCTCCTGCTGGCGTTTGGTGAGGTTGACCGGCGTCTCCACCGTAGCATGAATATACATGTCTCCGCGCGATTTGGAACGCAGGATCGACATGCCCTTGCCGCGCAGGCGGAACTGGTGGCCGGTCTGCGTGCCCGCCGGGATGTTGACCTTCACCTTGCCGCCGTCGATGGTCGGCACTTCGACATTGCCGCCAAGCGCCGCGGAGGAAATGGAAATCGGCACGTTGCAGTGGATATTGGCGCCGTCACGACGGAAGAACGGGTGCGGCTTGACCGAGAGGAAAATATAGAGATCGCCCGCCGGGCCGCCACGGAAGCCGACTTCGCCCTCTCCGGCGAGGCGGATGCGCGTGCCCTCTTCCACCCCGGCAGGAATGGAGACGTTGAGAGTTTTGTCTTTACGCACAGTGCCGGAACCAGCGCAGGTCTTGCACGGATTCTCGATGATTTTGCCGGTGCCCTGACAGGTGTGACAGCTACGCTCGACGGTGAAGAAACCCTGTTGCGCGCGCACGCGGCCACTGCCGCCGCAGGACGTACAGGCCACCGGTTTGGAGCCTTTCTCACCACCGGAGCCATCGCAACTGTCGCAGGCGACGGAGGTGGTGATGGTGATGCTTTGCTGCTTGCCTTTGAAGGCGTCTTCGAGCGCGATATTCAGGTTATAACGCAGGTCGGCACCGCGCTGCGCCGAAGACTGGCCGCGCTCGCCGCCGCGACGACGAGAACCGGTGAACTCACTGAACAGATCGTCGAATATATCGGAGAAGCTACCGCTGAAATCAAAGCCTGCCGCGCCGGGCCCTGTACCGCCGCCCATGCCACCGAAGGCATCATGGCCGAAGCGGTCATAGGCCGCCTTCTTGTCCGCATCTTTCAGGACATCGTAGGCTTCGTTTAATTCCTTGAATTTCTTTTCCGCTTCTTCGTCGCCGGGATTACGGTCAGGGTGGTACTGCATGGCGAGCTTGCGGTATGCCTTTTTGATCTCGGCATCATCCGCGCCACGCGACACTCCCAGCACTTCGTAATAATCTCGTTTACTCATAGCGGCCTCTACCGAACATCATGCAGCCCATGCAAGAGGACGTCGCCACCCTCTTACACAGAATGGCCGTTAGTCTTTATCTTTGTCGTCGTCGACTTCCTCAAAATCGGCGTCCAGCACTTCGCCTTCCACCGGTCCGTCGCCGTCGTCATCCGACGCTGTTGCGTCGTCCGATGCGCCGTCTTCGCCCCTGGCTTCTTTCTCCTGCTGCGCTTTGTAGATGTCTTCGCCAATCTTCATCAGCGCCTGCGTCAGGGCTTCGGTTTTTTCTTCGATCTGCTCGGCGTTTTCCGCAGCCACCGCATTTTTCAGCGCTTCCACCGCTTCTTCCACCGCCGCTTTATCATCCGACTTGATGACGTCGGCATGTTCGTTCAGGTTTTTCTCCGCTTCATGAATCAGGCTCTCAGCGCGGTTCTTCGCTTCGATCATCTCACGGCGTTTCTGGTCTTCGGAGGCGTGCGCTTCGGCGTCTTTGACCATCTGGTTGATGTCGTCATCCGACAGACCACCAGACGCCTGAATGCGGATCTGCTGTTCCTTGCCGGTCGCTTTGTCTTTGGCGGAGACGTTGACGATGCCGTTGGCGTCGATGTCGAACGTCACCTCAATCTGCGGCAGGCCGCGCGGGGATGGCGGGATGCCGACCAGATCAAACTGGCCGAGGAGTTTGTTGTCGGCCGCCATTTCGCGTTCCCCCTGAAAGACGCGGATGGTCACCGCCGTCTGATTGTCATCAGCGGTTGAGAAGACCTGCGACTTCTTGGTCGGGATGGTGGTGTTGCGCTCAATCAAGCGCGTAAACACGCCACCCAGCGTCTCAATGCCGAGAGAGAGCGGAGTCACGTCAAGCAGCAGCACGTCTTTAACGTCGCCCTGCAGCACGCCACCCTGAATGGCCGCACCCATCGCAACCACCTCATCCGGGTTGACGCCTTTATGCGGTTCCTTGCCGAAGAAATCCTTCACGGTTTCGATCACTTTCGGCATACGGGTCATCCCACCGACCAGCACGACTTCGTCGATGTCACCCGCGGAGAGGCCTGCGTCTTTCAATGCTTTCTTGCACGGCTCGATGGTGCGTTCCACCAGCTCACCAACCAGACTTTCCAGCTTGGCGCGGCTGAGCTTGATGTTTAAGTGTTTCGGGCCGTTCTGGTCTGCGGTGATAAATGGCAGGTTCACTTCCGTCTGTTGCGTGCTGGAGAGCTCGATCTTCGCTTTCTCCGCCGCTTCTTTCAGACGTTGCAACGCCAGTTTATCTTCGCGCAGGTTGATGCCCTGCTCTTTTTTGAATTCGTCCGCGAGGAACTCGATGATGCGGGCGTCGAAGTCTTCCCCACCGAGGAAGGTGTCCCCGTTGGTGGCTTTTACTTCAAACACGCCGTCACCGATTTCCAGTACGGAGACGTCAAAAGTACCACCGCCGAGGTCATAGACCGCGATGGTTTTGCCGTCGTTTTTATCCAGACCGTAGGCCAGTGCAGCGGCAGTCGGCTCGTTGATAATGCGCAGCACTTCGAGGCCGGCGATCTTACCG
>JAUIJX010000039.1 GCA_030430795.1 Alphaproteobacteria bacterium
CATGTTGTAGAATAGCGGTAGACGCAGCAGCCGTTCGCTCTCCACCGTGGTATGTGTGTCGTCGCCGTGGAAGCGTCCATACTGCTTCCCGGCCACCGAGCTGTGTAGCGGCACGTAATGGAACACCGCCAGAATTTGATGTTCTTCCTTGAGGTATGTCAGCAGCGCGCTGCGCGTATCCAGATCGGCGACCTTGATGAAAAACAGATGCGAGTTATGCGCACAATGCTCCGGGATTTTCGGACGTTTGATATGCCCGGCTTCCTCCAGTGGCTCCAGCCCCTGCCAGTAGCTTTGCCAGATGGTGAAGCGCCGCCGGTCGATGGTCTCGGCGGCTTCCAGTTGGGCATACAGATACGCGGCGTTCAGCTCGCTCATCACATAGGACGAGCCGATATCGACCCAGGAATATTTATCGACTTCGCCACGGAAAAACTGGTTGCGGTTGGTGCCTTTCTCACGCAGGATTTCAGCGCGGCTCTGATAGGCCGGGTCATTGAGCAGCAGCACCCCGCCTTCGCCGGAAGTGTAATTCTTGGTCTCGTGAAAACTAAAGGTCGCCATCTGCCCGAACGAGCCGAGCGGACGGTCGCGGAAACGACTGAGCATCGCCTGCGCCGCATCCTCAATCACTACCAGATGGTGCTTCTCTGCCAGCTCCATGATGCGCCCCATCCGGCAGGACACCCCACCGTAATGCATCACCACGATGGCACGGGTGCGCTCGGTGATGGCATCCTCAATCAGCCGCTCATCGATATTCATCGTGTCGGCATGGATATCGACGAAGACCGGCGTGCCGCCATGCAGTACAAAAGCGTTGGCGGTGGTCACGAAAGTGTAGGACGGCATGATGATTTCGTCGCCCGGCTGCAGATCGAGCAGCAGCGCTGCAATCTCCAGCGCATGGGTGCAACTGCCGGTCAGCAGCGCCGCATGGCTGCCGATGCGCTCTGTGAACCATTGCTCACACTGGCGCACAAAATAACCGTTCCCGGCGATGCCCGCCTTGCCGGTAATTGCTTCCTGCACATACTCCAGCTCGCGTCCGACCACGGCCGGTTTGTTAAACGGGATGAAGGCGGCGGGGGAGGTCATCACTCACGCAGGCTTGCGGATGATGTAGGCCTGCTGAATGCCGCAGCCGCCGCCGGAATAATCCTTCTCGATCTGGTGAAACAGCTGATTGACCGGGCTGTTGTAATCGCCGAAAGGCGGCAGGGTATCCAGCATCACCTCACGCAGCACGCGCGTGCCGAGATAATAAAGCGAGGCGAAATCATCGACCTCGAAGCTGAGCGAATGCTCTTCCAGCCAGTCCTCCAGCCGCGCCTTTTTCAGGTAGCGGTTGAAGTCGTGTTCGACCAGCGGCTCCTGCCCGAAGAGCTGGCGCAGCGTGTTGAGGAAACACAGCGGCTCCCAGAACCCTTCCGATAACACGATAGTCCCGCCGGGACGGGTGACGCGGATGGCCTCACGGATGCCCTGCTGCTGTTCTTCCCAGGTCGGCAGGTTGATCAGCACGCGGGTGGTGTAGGTAACGTCGAAGCTGGCATCCTCAAACGGCAGCTCGCGAATGTCGGCATGCTGAAATTGCACTGCATCGCCAATCCCGGCAGCGCCTTTGGCTTTCTGCGCCTGCGCTACCATCGTCTCGGCATAATCCACGCCAACAAAAGTCGCACCCGGCTGGCGGCTATATTGCTCCAGCGTGGCGAACCCGTTGGCGCAGCCGATATCAAGCACTGTCTGCCCGGCGGCGATATGTTTGGCGATGGCGTCGATCTCAAGATCGATGGCAAAATGATCGCCCCACGACGCCGTGTGCGACGTGCCGTGCTTCTCCGCCTGAGATTCCCAGAATTGTTTGATGAACTCGCCCATTGACTCCCGTGTCCTGTCCCGTACTGTAGCTGCTACAGTTTTCCAACATAGGGTGAGTCATGGCAAGCAGAAACGAGATCGTGCTGTTTTTCGTTGAGGACAAAGCGCAGGAAATGGCGGAAGCGCTGGCATTTTCCGAGACGGTGAATAAGAGCATCACCCCGGCGGACATGCTGCGCCTGTGCGTGGCCTCGATCCGCCACCATGTCCCGGATGCCGAGATTGTGCTGATTACCGATGCGGACAGCATGATCCACGCATCCTGCCCTGACGTCACCGTGCGGCGCGACGAGGCGATCACCATGGACCGGCTGATCTATCACCGTGTGCGGGCATATCGCGACTATCTGACCGAGGCGGTGCAGCAGGGAAGGGAGGCGCAGATTGTCTTCATGGATATCGACATTCTGCTCAACCGCAATATCACCGATGCCTTCGCCGACACATGGGATGTGGCCTTCACTGCCGGGTTCGACCCCAACCTCCGCTACAGTGAGCGCGGTATCCCGATCGGTTCGCAGAAAACGCCGGTCAATGGTGGGGTGATGTTCGCCCGCACCACCGAGGCGGCGCTGGCGTTTTATACCGACTGGGTGGCGCAGATCGAGCAGGTGAAGGAAACCGATGACTTTGCCGAATATGAGCAGTTCCGCGACGATGTCATCCGCCATTACGACCAGTGGTGGGGCGCGCAGCATGTGCTGATGCTGATGCTGGGCAAGGCCATTCGTGACGGTCAGGAGAGCATGCAGTATGGCGCGGCTGAGGTGCGCCTGTTCGGGCTGGAGCGCTATAATTTTTCGCCTGCTTACCGCGCTGAGGGCGCGCAGCTACATATGGATCTGCGCCCGGAACATCTGCAGGAAGTCTATGTCTTCCACATGAAAGGCCCGCGCAAAATGCTGCTGCCGAAACTGGCGGAGATCATGAAAATAACGGCGCCAGCCTAGTCAGCAGGCTTTTCTACCACCCATTTTTTCTCAAGGACTTTGATAATCAGCCCTTCTTCGTAGATGAAGCGGTTGACGGCCTTCACGCAGCCGGGATAGCGCGGCGAGTAGTCATCGCCGATCATCACCCCGCCCGGACGCAGCAGCTTCCAGTATTTGGTGACGTCGCTATAGACATCTTCTTCGTCATGGCTGCCATCGACATAAATGCAATCTACCTGCACGTCTTTCATGGCGAGATAATTGGCCGCAGCAGAGGAGGTCATCGGCAGCGGCAGCACCACATCCTCTAACCCCTGCTTCATCATATTGGCGATGAACTGGAAATACTGCATCGGGAAACCGTGCTTGAGGTAGAGCTGCGGGCGCAACTCATCCGACCACAGCAAATGGTGTGATCCCAGCCAGGTATCGATGCACAGCAGGGTGGATTCGCCGACATGCTGCTTGAGCAACTGGCCGATATTAATAGCGGATGCGCCGGTCCATGAGCCGACTTCGATCATCATGCGCGGCTTGAGCACGCGGATAATCTGCTCGAATACCGGGCTGGCGGCACCACCGGCCATGCCCACCTCATGCGGGTACTCGGAATGGTCAAAGCCTTCGTAGACATTGCCCATGCCAAGCGCCAGAACGGCCTCCCGCAACGGGCATTTGGTAAGTATATCAGACATGACTCCTTGGATACGCCAAATACAGCCGTGGCGCAATAGAAAGGGTGCAAAGGTTCTTAATGCAATCTTAAGAGGTTTATGGTAGTGTATTAGGTAGCTCAGGAGGAGTGTTCATGTTTGAAAGTGCGCAAGTAGCGGGACTGATTTCCAATTCATTGTCGAATAAAGGCATTGGCGGTCTCATCTCAGGTGGCTCGGCAAAAACGTCGATTGCCTCGATGGAGAAGCTGTTGCGCGCGGAATACATTGAAAAGCCTGCCACCATCATCGATATGACCACCGATCTCGATAATTTCATTGCTGAGAATGTCGATGAAAAGACGGCGGCCAAGCTGCTTGCTGATCTGGATGCAATTCAGAATATCGCCAATGGCAGCGCCAGAGCCGATCTGATGAGCAGCCTGCTGTCTGGCGGTTCGGATAATGAAAACGGCGGCTCGTTGCTGAATCTGCTGGCCTAAGCGCCTACTCACACGTGATTTTCAGAATATACGGCGAGGTATGATCGCCCAGTATCACCGTATTCTCACCCGGCACTAGCGGGGCTTTGTAGGATATTTTGGCGCGCCCGACATATTTACCGTTGACGCTGGTACAGAAACGGCTGCCTGCATCCACCACATACACACCGTCTTCCTGATGCTCAATCGTGCAATGCTCATAGGAAATCTGGCAGGGCGACGGCTCGGCGCAGGCGATTTCCAGATCATTATGCCCTTTGGGTGGCTCGGTGTTGGGGTGCCCACCGATACTGAACGGCAGGTTGGCCGTCTCGACGGTGATCGGCTCAAACGCATCCTGCATGGATTCGATGGTGATGTTGTTGATATCCGCATCCAGCAGCACCGTAGCGCGCTCGGTGGCGGCAATGCGGCGGTTCAGCCCGCGCAGGCGATCCACCAGCGTATTCAGGAAAGGCAACAACTGCCCCGGACATTTCGCCAGCAAGAGCTGAAAATCTTCTGCTGATAATTCATCCAGCACTGCATCGTCCAGTGCGCGGGCGGAGGCGGAGCGCACCTCATCGGCATCGAACAGTGCCATTTCCCCAAACACCGCTCCGGATTCCAGCACGGCCAGTTGCACTTCGCCATGCTCGGCATGTTTGAGAATCTCAATGCGCCCGGATTTAATCACATACGCATTGTCTCCGGGATCACCCTCCCGGAAAATCATCTCTTTCGTCGTTACGTTTCGCTGTCCCACGCTTAAGTTGTACTTGCATCCATCATCAAACGCAAGCCTCTGCGCCGGGAGCGCTGGGAGGGGTTATGCGGCGTTGCTCTGCTGTAGTTTTTCCAACACGGCTTGCGCGACGCCAGCGGAAGAGGGCGGGTTCTGCCCGGTAATCAGTTGCCCGTCCGATACCACATGGGCGGTGAAATCCTCTGCTGTCTGTGCGCGGCCGCCTTGCTCGCGCAGTTTGGTCTCCAGCAGGAACGGCACGATCGCTTCGCAGCCGATGGCGTGTTCTTCCGAATCGGTAAAGCAGGTGAAGCGATGCCCGTCGATAATCGGCTTGCCCTGCGGATTGCGCGCGCCGACCAGACAGGCCGGGCCGTGGCAGACGGACGCGACCGGCTTGCCCGATTGATAAAATTGCTCAACGCAGTGTTTGACGGACTCGTCACTCGGAAAATCGGTCATGGTGCCGTGCCCGCCCGCGAAATAGACCGCGTCGTAATCCGCGCTACCGCATGCGGCCAGCACGCGCGTATTCGTGATTTTGCCGGTCGCCTCGGTATCGAGCGCAAAGCGGCGAGTATGCTCGGTCTGGTTCTCCGCCTCCATCCCGCGCGGATCCCTCGGAGCATTCCCGCCTTCGGGTGAGGCGATATCCACCTCGTATCCGGCATCGCTGAACACGTAATAGGGCGCGGCGGCTTCCTCGAGCCAGTAGCCGGTCTTTTCCGGTGCGCCTTCCATGTAATCGGCGGAGGTGACGACAAGGAGAATACGTTTGCTCATGAGGTGTCCTATGCGTGTTTGATAACGGTCATTTTGAGTTGGGTCATGTCATGCATGGTATAGCCGATCCCGCCGACACCATACCCGGAAGCGCGGCGTCCGGCAAACGGCATCCAGTCGGAACGGAAAGCGGTATGGTCATTGACCATGACGGCGGAGGCATCGAGCCGCGCCACCGTATCTTCGGCGATATCCAGCCGCTCGGTGAAGACCGATGCCTGAAACGCGACATCGAGGCTGTTGGCTGCCTCAATCGCCTGCAGACGGTCGGTGTAGGGGTAGACGCAGACCACCGGGCCGAACACTTCCTGCGTGGAAACCTTGGCATCGGCAGGCGGGTCGAACAGCACCGTCGGCTCATAGTAACGCGTATCGATAGGCTTGCCGCCGGTCAGACAGGTCGCCCCGGCATCAATGGCTTCTTTCACCCAGCTATCGACGCGCTCCACTTCCCGCGGCAGGATCAGCGGGCCGACTTCGGTTTTTTCATCACGCGCATCGCCCACCACCAGCCTGGCTGCGCCGTCGGCCAGCTTGTCGGCCAGCTCCTTGGCGATGGAGGCATGCGCATAAATGCGCTGCACGGAGACACATACCTGCCCGGCATGGTAAAACCCGCCTTTCAGCAGGGATGGCACCACGGTATCCAGCGAAGCGGTGTCATCGACGATCACCGGCGCCACACCGCCATGCTCCAGCGCACAACGTGTGCCCGACGCCAGTTTGCTGCGCAGCATCCAGCCCACGCGGGCGGAACCGATAAAGGTCAGAAATTGAATGCGGGTATCGGTCGCCAGTTTTTCCGCCACGTCATTCTCGCAGACGATGGGCTGCACCCAGCCTTCCGGTAATCCGGCCTCTTGCAATAATTCACACAGGCGCAGGCAGCAGAGCGGGGTGGTGGATGCGGGTTTGACGATTGCCGGGCAACCGACCGCTACCGCAGGCATCACCTGATGCACGATCAGGTTCAGCGGGTGATTAAAAGCGCTCAGCGCCACCACCACGCCAATCGGTTCGCGCACGGTGAAGGCGGTACGCCCGACCGTTGCTTTGGTATGCCCCATCGGGATTTCCTCGCCGCGCATCACGCTCAGCAATTCATTGGCCGCCAGCTTGATGCCGTCAATGGCGCGGGTCACTTCCACCCGTGCATCGATCAGCGGTTTACCACCCTCGGCGGCAATGAGTTGAGCCAGAGCATCCTGCTCCTGCTCGACCAGTTCGGCGGTTTTATGCAGGATTGCCATACGCTCATGCGACGGCAGCCAGCCATCGCGATCCTTGAACAATGCGGAGGCGGTTGCCAGCATACGCTCGGCATCGGCGGCGCTTTGCATGGGGATGGTGTCCAGCGCCGATCCGTCATTCGGTGAGGTGATGGTGATGCTGGAAGCATCGTTGGATGAAGCGAGTGCTGTCATGATGCGTACCTCGTTTGGGGTGATCGAGCCTGCACTATACCAGACAGACTTTTGCTTTCAACTCATCGACCAGAACTTTGGTATTCTCGGAGTAATCCACCGGCACATCAACCAGATGCACACCCCCGGCCTCAAAGGCTTTCTCCAGCGTTGGCAGCAATGCATCGGCGCTGGTGACACGATGCCCGGTAGCGCCATAACTCTCGGCGTATTTGACGAAGTCCGGGTTGCCGAATTCCAGCCCGTAATCCTCCAGCCCCATCGCGTATTGCTTCCAGCGGATCATGCCGTAGGAGCTGTCGTTGATAACCATCACCACCAGATTCAATTTCAGGCGGATGGCGGTCTCCATCTCCTGCGAATTCATCATGAAGCCGCCGTCGCCGCAAATGGCCATCACCCGGCGATCCGGATACAGCCGCGCTGCTTCCATCGCGGAAGGCAGACCGGCACCCATTGTCGCCAGTGCGTTATCCAGTAGCACCGTGTTCGGCTGCGTGGTGCGGTAATTGCGGGTAAACCAGATTTTATAGACGCCGTTATCGAGCGCGATGATCCCGTCTTCCGGCATTACCCGGCGCACATCCCACACCAGCCGTTGCGGCTTGACCGGGAAGCTGTCGTCGTCCTTGCCGCGCTGCACATCCTGCTCGATGTAATCGCGTACCTTCATGAAATACGCGAAATCGTGGCTATCGACCTTGCCGACGCGATTAGCGAGGCGTTGCACCGAGGTGGCGATATCGCCGACCACTTCGATCTGCGGGAAATAGACGTTATCCACCTCGGCGGATTTGAAATTTACGTGGATCACCTTGGTGCCACCATGCTCCATGAAGAAAGGCGGTTTCTCGATCACGTCATGCCCGACATTGATAATCAAATCGGCCTTGTCGATGGCGCAATGCACGTAATCGTCGCTGGAAAGCGCGGCGGTGCCGACAAACAGATCATGCTTGCCGCGAATAACGCCTTTACCCATCTGCGTATTGAAAAACGGGATGCCGGTGACATTGACAAACTCGGTCAGCGCTTCCCAGATGCGCGCACGGTTGGCGCCGGCACCGACCAGCAGCAGTGGATGCCTGGCGTTGCGAATCATCTCGGCGGCTTTATCCAGAATCTCCCGGTCGGCATGCGCCCAGCGCCGCTGAGAGATGCCGAACACCGGGGTGGTTTTATCGTCCAGCGGCTCGGCGGCGATATCTTCCGGCAACTCCAGATGCACCGCGCCCGGCCGCTCTTCCTGCGCCAGCCGGAAGGCTTCGCGCACCATGCTGGGGATGCGGTTCACATTGACGATCTGCGCCGTGTATTTGGTAATTGGGCGCATCATATCCACCACGTCGATAATCTGGAATTGCCCCTGTTTACTGGACTTGATCGGCTTCTGCCCGGTAATCATCATCATCGGAAACGCGCCAAGCTGTGCATAGGCGGCGGCGGTCACCAGATTGGTGGCACCGGGGCCAAGCGTGGCCATGCATACACCCGGTTTGCCGGTCAGACGGCCATAGGTGGCGGCCATAAACCCGGCGCCCTGCTCATGCCGCGTCAGTACGATCTCAATACTGGAGGTGCGGATGGCTTCCAGCAAATCGAGGTTTTCTTCCCCCGGTACGGCGTAGATACGCTCCACCCCTTCATTTTCCAGCGCCCGGACGAACAGGTCGGAAGCATTCTCAGTGTGGGGTGCCTCGGCGGCGGCTTGCTTGGCGTGTGACATGATGTTTCCTTTCGTGTCAGGCAACTTTTTTGCCGGTTTCATTCGGGTTGGCATAGAGGTCTTCCATCGACATGGACTGACCGTTTTCCATGACGATGCGGGCATGCATGCGGCGCAAACGGCGCGGCTCAGCCACCCCGCAGGAATGCGCAATCACACCCACTTCCTTCATCATATTCTTGGCGTACTGCATCACCCGCACGGATTTATTCGCCGGGTCCAGCCCTTTCTGCAGCTTCGGATCATGCGTGGTTACCCCGGTCGGGCAGGTGTTCTTATTGCATTGCAGCGCCTGAATGCAGCCAAGCGCGAACATGAAACCGCGCGCGGAAACCACGGCATCCGCCCCGGCGCAGAGCGCCCACGCCACTTCCGACGGGTTGATGAGTTTGCCGCTGGCCACCACGCGAATACGCTCACGCAGCCCGTGCTTGTGCAGCAAATCAACCACCAGCGGCAGGCTCTCGCGAATCGGGATGCCCATATTATCGATCAGTGACATCGGCGCGGCGCCGGTGCCGCCATCGGCACTATCGACGGTGATGAAATCGGGCGCGCTTTCCGTGCCACGCTGATGGATTTCACGGCATAAATCATCAATCCAGCCATAGGCGCCGATCACGGTTTTAAACCCGACGGGTTTGCCAGTGATGCTGCGCACATAGGCGATCATATCCAGCAGGTCGCCGACACTGTCAACTTCCGGGTGACGGTTGGGGCTGATGGCGTCATGTCCTACTTCGATATTACGGATCGCTGCGATTTCCTCGGTCACTTTGACGCCCGGCAATATGCCGCCTTTGCCCGGTTTTGCTCCCTGACTCAGCTTGATCTCAATCATCTTCACATTCGGATGCCCACCGACTTCCTTCAGCTTGTCCTCGTCAAACCCGCCTTCTTTTTTGCGCACGCCGAACTTGGCGGTGCCGATCTGGAAAACGATGTCCGCCCCGCCTTCGAGGTGATAGGGGGACAGCCCGCCTTCACCGGTATTCATCCAGATGCCGGCCATATGCGCACCTTTGGAAAGGGCGCGAACCGCAGGCACCGACAGCGCCCCGAAGCTCATGCCGGAAATATTGAAAAAAGAGGTGGTGGTGTAGGGGTATGTGCAGTCCGGCCCGAAGGTCATTTCGGTCGGCGCAACCGTGTCCTCATCCAGTGTCGGGAACGGGCAATTGACGAAATAGACGGTACCGGATGGGCGCAAATCCTTGGTAGAACCAAACGCCACGGTGGAATCGACATCCTTGGCCGCGCGGTAACACCATGAGCGTTCCGCCCGGTTAAACGGCAATTCTTCACGGTCGAGCGCAAAGAAATACTGGCGGAAAAATTCGCCCAGGTGCTCGAAGAAGTAGCGGAAGCGCGCAATCACCGGGTAGTTGCGCCTGAGTGTGCTCTGCGTCTGGTTGACGTCGACAACATACAGAATGGCAATCCACAACACCCCGGTGCCGACAATAAAGGCGAATAGATACACCATGAATTCGAGAATGTTGATCACATCGGACGGTAGGGCTTGCATACACTGCATCTCCGTTAAGCTCATCTTGTTTATAGGCTATCTGCCACAGTCTGGCCAGCCACTTCTGATGGTTCGGCGTGGATATAAAAATCGTTACAATGGGGTCTTGAAATGGGAGAACTGGCACCCCATATCCACATCATAAGAGCGCTCTTGGTATTTGAAATGAATGATTTTTATAGCAGGAGAAAAACTATGGCTACGATTCATGATTTAATTCCCTGGCACGATCCGGTGCCTGCCCGTCAACGCGGTGGTTACACGACGCTGAGACAATTGCAGCAGGAAATGGACAGCCTGTTCGATCAACTGTTCCCAGGCAACCGTTCGGAAGAAACGACCGGAAAACAGGCATCATCGATCCTGATCCCGCAGCTGGATATTGCGGAATCTGAGAAGCATTACCACCTCAGCCTCGACATTCCGGGTATTGACGAGAAAGATGTCGATATCAGTGTTGAAAACGGGGTGCTGACCGTGACCGGCGAGCGTACGCAGCAGGAAGTAGTCAAAGACAAGACCTTCCATCGCGTCGAACGCTCACACGGGACATTCCGGCGTTCGGTGAAGCTACCGGAACAGGTGAATGTCGACAAGATCACGGCGTCTTTCACCAACGGCGTACTGGATATCGATATTCCGAAGATTGCCGAGAAAAAAGACCCGGTGAAGAAGATTGCCATCGGCAAGAAATAACAGCTTATCACTGCCTGCCGGCCTCTGCATCGCAGGGGCCGGTCTCCCTTAGGAGGCGCGGCGCTTCAGTGCGGTGTCCAGTGCCAGCGTCGCCTGCGCACGGCGCACATGCAGTGCTTCGATCATCTGCCCGTCCAGAATATCGACGGATTGCTGCTGAGCAAGCGTATCCTGATATTGTGCAATCACCGCTTCCGCCTGCGCGATCTCTTCCGCAGACGGGCTGAAAATCTCATTGGTAATGGCGATTTGCTCCGGATGCACCAGCGTCTTGCCGTCAAACCCCAGCATTTTCCCGTGTTCGCACTCCGCCCGTAATCCCTCCGGATCGCCGAAGGTGATGTAGGTGCCATCAAAGACGAGACAGTCATACGCGCGAGCGGCGCAAACGAGTGCCTGCAAGGCATAGAGCAGGGGAGTGCGGTCGTTGCTATGCGTCAGCCCCAGCCCGGCGCGCAGATCGTTAGTGCCCGCCACCAGCGCATGACAGGCAGGGTGCTCGGCGATGGCTGCTGCCTGCACAATCCCGCGCGGGGTCTCCACATTCGCCCAGATGGGAAGGGGTTTACCATGCGCCGCCAGCAACGCGGCCACGGCTTCAATATCGTCCGGTGATTCAACTTTCGGCACCATCAGCGCGTCGAGATCGGCCTCCAGCACGGCGGCCAGATCATCGCGCCCAAACGCACTGTCGATAGAATTGATGCGCACAAGTTTTTCCTGATGTGGGAATGCGGCTTCCGCGCAGGCGGCCATCACCCGTGCGCGTGCATCATCCTTCACCGCATCGGCAACCCCGTCCTCCAGATCGAAAATAATCACGTCACAGGCCAGCGTCGGGCATTTGGCCACCGCCCGTTCATGGCTGCCGGGGACAAAGAGCAGGCTGCGGCGTGGCACACTCATTGGAAGATTTGCGTCACTTTTTTGATGGTCTTACCATCATAGATGCAGCTGTAATGAATGCTGTCATAGCTGTTTTTATTGCGGGTGATTTTATCGTGCTTGTCGGCGGTGCATTTCTTCCAGCATTCCGAGGGTGAAATCTCTTCACCCAGCTTGCCCTTCACATCGGATTGCTGGCTGTAGCCGACGTCGTTGCTGTTGACCAGGCGGAAACTGCTTGCACACTCCCCGGCAAAAGCGGATGCCGCACCCATGGCGGTGACAAACAGGCAGAGCAGAAACACACGCATGATCATCCTGCTATGATAGCAAAATAAGAGCGGTTTGTCAGTGCTATTGCGACAGAATTAAGCGGCTTTGGCTTGCAGGCCGAAATCCTCGATCAGCGCCTCGGCAATCTGGACGGCGTTGAGCGCCGCGCCTTTGCGCAGATTGTCGGAGACACACCAGAAGGAAATACCGTTCTCGACGGATTCGTCTTTCTTAACGCGGGAGATATACACCCCGTCTTCCCCGGCGCACTCGGCAGGCGTTACGTAGCCGCCATCTTCCCGGCGATCCGCCAGCACGATACCTTCCGCATCCTCGAAAATCTCGTAGACGGTCTCGACATCGATCGGCTTATTGAACTCGACATTCACGAACTCGCCATGCCCGACGAAAGTCGGTACGCGCACGCAGTTAGCCGCCACGGCGATGGACTCGTCACCCATGATTTTCTTGGTTTCCTGGATCATTTTCCATTCTTCCTTGGTATTGCCATCATCCATGAACACGTCGATATGCGGAATCACGTTAAAGGCAATGCGCTTGGTGAATTTCATCGGGTCTTTGTGATCGTTCACATACAGCGCCTTGGTCTGGTCATACAACTCATCCATCGCTTCCTTGCCGCCGCCGGACACGGATTGATAGGTGGACACCACCACGCGCTTGATCCCGGCTTCCTCGTGCAGCGGCTTCAGCGCCACCACCATCTGGATGGTCGAGCAGTTCGGGTTGGCGATGATGTTGCGTTTTGCGTAATCCTTCAGTGCCGGGGCGTTGACC
>JAUIJX010000190.1 GCA_030430795.1 Alphaproteobacteria bacterium
TTATGCCATATCGATGTAGAAGATAACGGTGTGGGCTTCCCGCCCGACAAGATCGACCAGATGACCGAACCTTACGTCACCACCCGCGCCAAAGGCACCGGGCTGGGATTGGCAATTGTCAAAAAGATCGTGGAAGATCATGAGGGTAGCATCGAACTCAGCAACCGCGATGAGGGCGGAGCAAAAATTTCACTTATTTTTCCAATAAGTGTTGAAATCTAGTTTGAACCCTCGTATGGTTCCTGTAACATTTTTACAACTGGTATCATTTTTACCACTAAAAACCTATCTGTGCTTGGCCTAGCAAAACGTTACATTTTAAACCTTAATTCAGGAAGGATTGGGTATCTATGAGCATGGATATTCTGGTCGTTGACGACGAAAAAGACATTTGCGAACTTATCTGCGAAATTCTGGAGGACGAGGGCTTTTCCACCCGCCGCGCCGCCAGTAGTGATGCGGCTCTGAAGGCGCTGGCCGAGCGCGTACCGGGGCTGATGATTCTCGATATCTGGCTGCAAGGCAGCGAACTGGACGGGCTGGGCATTCTGGAGATCGCCCAGAGCAAATACCCTTCCGTACCAGTGGTGATGATCAGCGGGCACGGAAATATCGAAACGGCGGTAAACGCTATCAAGATGGGAGCGTTCGACTTTATCGAGAAGCCGTTCAATGCCGAAAAGCTGATGCATGTGATTGAGCGCACCATCCAGATGTCCAAGCTGAAGAATGAAAACCGCGAGTTGAAACTGCGCGGCAAGCCGGAATCCAAGCTGATTGGCTCTTCTTCCGCCATCAACACGATCCGCCAGACGATTGAAAAAGTGGCGCCGACCAACAGCCGCGTACTGATTACCGGCGAAGAAGGCACCGGTAAGGAAGTGGTGGCACGGATGATCCATGACGCCTCCCCGCGCAGCAAAGGCAATTTCGTGGTGCTGAACGCGGCGAGCCTGTCTCCCAACCAGATTGATACCGAGCTGTTCGGCGTGGAAGATTCCAACCCGACCGGCGGCGCCGAGAAACTGGGCGTATTTGAACAGGCGCATGGCGGCACGTTGTTTATCGACGAGATTGCCGATATGCAGCTGGAGACGCAGGGACGCATCCTGAAAACATTGCAGGAACAGTCATTCACCCGCGTGCGCGGTGATTCGTCGGTAGCGGTGGATGTGCGCGTGATTGCCGCCACCAACCGCGATCTGCGTGCTGAGATGACCGCCGGGAATTTCCGCGAAGATTTGTTCTATCGCCTGAATATCGTACCGATTCATATGCCGGCACTGCGCGAGCGCCGCGAAGATATTGCCGAACTCTGCCAGTATTTCATGCAACGCTCCGCCGAAGCGGCGGGCATGACCGCACGTAAAATCTCCGATGACGCGATGGCTGTGTTGCAGTCCTATAGCTGGCCGGGCAATGTCCGCCACCTGCGCAATATCATGGAATGGCTACTGATGATGGGCTCCGGGGATTACTCCCGACCGATCGAAGCCGATATGCTGCCGCCGGACCTGCTGGAGACGCATTCGACCATCATGAAACCGGACGATAGTAATGCGATCATGACACTACCGCTCAGAGAAGCGCGTGAAATCTTTGAAAGACAGTATTTATCCGCGCAAATTGCCCGATTTGGTGGTAATATCTCGAAGACTTCAGCCTTTATCGGTATGGAGCGCTCTGCGCTGCACCGTAAGCTGAAGATGCTGGGCATCCAAAGTGAGGAAAAAGTTCCAGCATAACTGCAGTGTTATAACCGGGGTTTGTCATGCGTATCATCATCTGCGGCGCAGGTCAGGTTGGCTATCATATCGCCAAGCAGCTCTCCCGTGAGGGCAACGAAGTTATCCTCATCGATAAAGACGAAGAGCTGATCCGCAAAATCAACGACCATATGGACGTGAAGGCCGTGTGCGGCTGGGCATCGCATCCGAACACGCTGCATGAAGTCGGCGCGGCGGATGCCGACATGCTTATCGCCGTGACCTATTCCGACGAGGTAAATATGGTGGCGTGCCAGATCGCGCATTCGCTGTTTAACGTGCCGACCAAGATCGCCCGTATCCGGAACCAGAATTACCTGATTGACGAGTGGAACCATCTGTACCGGCATGACCACCTGCCGATCGACGTGATTATTTCACCGGAGATCGAGGTGGGTGACGCCATCCTGCGGCGACTGCATGTGCCGGGCGCGCTCGATATGATCCCGTTCGTGGAAGACAAATTGCGGGTGCTGGCCGTGCGCTGCGAAGCCAACTCACCGATTATCAACCTGCCGCTGCATCTGGCAGCCAACCGGGTTAATAAGATCAATATGTCGATCC
>JAUIJX010000040.1 GCA_030430795.1 Alphaproteobacteria bacterium
ATAAACCGTGTCATTGGCGCTGCCAGCAAATATCCAGTCGTTACCGGCTTCGCCATAGATTAGATCAACATGCGCCCAGCCGTTTATCCGATCATTACCCTCACCACCATAAATGGTATTTTCGCCCGACTCACCATTAATAGTATCGTTGCCATCAGCACCATCAATGAAATCATTTCCCTCTCCTCCGTCTATAGAATCGTTTCCATTTTCACCATAGAGGAAGTCGTCGTGATTGTGACCATCTATGGTGTCATTGCCTTCTCCGCCGTAGACCGTGTCATTTGCACTTCCGGCATAGAGGGAATCATTACCAGCACCACCCAGAATACTGTCTTCGTGCGCCCAGCCTTCAATCAGATCGGCATCGTCGCCACCATCCAGAGTATTTCTGCCTTCATTGCCCAAAATATGATCATATCCCTCCCCGCCCAGTATCAAGTCATCGCCTTCTCCTCCAGCCAAGAGATCATGCCCGCCTCCGCCTAAAATAGTGTCATTATTATGCCTACCAGATATAAAGTCGTTACCTTCGCCACCATCCATATAGTCACGCTCACCGCCAATCATAGTGTCATTACCATCTCCTCCTTCCATTGAGCTGTTTCCATAATAACTGCCATATAGTTGGTCATATCCCTCCCCACCAATCAAGGTATCGGTGCCGGCACCAAATTCATACCCTTCAATCGTGTCGTGTCCTTTTCCTCCATCAATGTAATCACTCTGCAAGAAGCCGACAATGCTGTCATTGCCATCCGTTGATAGTTGCTCCAGCACAAGATAACGTATCTGCTGTGCTGATAACACCAAAGACGGGTCATCAGTAAATGTGATGGCATTGATTGCGGAAAAATCGTCTCCAAAGCTACGGGTGTCAAATTGCTCATATATTTTTATTTGCCCACCACCGGCAATGTGAATTATCAATCCATCGTCATAAGGCAAATAACCACCCGAATGAACCCTTTCAAAACTAAGATCGCTCAATGCTATACCAGCACCAAATTGCAGCGTGTCTACACCTTCACTATCTGTAATGGAATCATTGCCATCGCCCAGATTGTATATGTAGAGGTCATTTCCAGCGTAGCCACGCATATAATCAGCACCCTCGCCTCCTTCAAGCGTATCATTACCATCACCTCCTGTCAGACCATCATCTCCAGTCGTTCCGCCTACATATATGCCGGTGCTGCCGTGACTCATTTTTTATCTCCTGTCTGGGTGGATATGATACCTTAACCCATACACGCAATTCCTGCGCCATGTCCAGCGGGCACGAGAAAGGAGCCACAAAATACATCGTAAATTATGTAAACAGGGCAGGAAAAATGGTGCCGCCTACAAGATTTGAACTTGTGACCTCGTCATTACCAATGACGCGCTCTACCCCTGAGCTAAGGCGGCATATGAAAAGAGAGGGCGCAATCTGCCATAACAACTCGCTATTGGCAAGCCCGTATTTTTGAATATGTTAACAGGATGAGTGAGCATAAATCATCCGATAAACACCCCAAGGCCAGAAGCCCGGAGCGCAAGGACGCGCTCTCCAAGGCTTTGCGGGAAAACCTCAAGCGCCGGAAAACACAGCCAAAACGCCCGTCACAGTCATAAACTTGTCATACGCGCATGGTATAGTGTGGTAAGCTCATCCGCATGCCGGATGACCAGTAAGGAAGGCCTCGTTTGGACAAAAAACTCAAGAAAAAGATTGTCTTAGCACGCAATAAGCGCACCCAGCTTATTCTGCAGCATGCCCGTCAGCATCAGGCGGAAGCCGAGCGCATTGCCGAAGAAGAGGAAGCGCGGCGGCAGGCACTGGCCAAGCGCGGCGAGGCGCCGGAAGACGAGGTATGGAGCGCCAAAACGCAGGAAATCCGCGACCGGCTGACCAACCGTAAGCGCAAGGCGCGTGATCGCTGGAACCGGTTTGCCGGAACCTCCGGTGGCGGCGGCATGGGCAGATAATCCGCACGCGTGAAACAACTATCTGCAGGACATAATTGCCGGTAGCCAGCTCCCCCGTTCCGGTATAGGATGCGCGCCATGACCACAGGCCGCAAACGCTCCCGACTTTATTATACCCGCCGTATCACCCTCGCGCTGATCGTGTTGATCGTGCTGGTGGCGGTGTTCTGGGAACAACTGCCGTATCAGCGTTTCGCCGAAGGACAAATACGCGAGATACTCGGACAGTATGGCATCACCGTGTCGTCCGTCACCGTCGATCACCTGAACCAAAACGAAGCGAAGATTTCCGCATTGACGCTGGGCGGGGACGAGCATCCGCTCACCGCCGGGGATATCGTCGCCACCTATGACTGGCAGGCACTGCAGGACGGCAAGGTGCGTACGCTGCAGATCGAGTCGCTCAACGTAGACGCGTATGAAACGAAAGACGGCTGGAGTATCGGCGGGCTGGAGCCGCTGATGCAGGCGGATGAGGCCGCTGCGCCCACCAGCCCTTCGCTGTTGTTCGATGCGGCAGCGCTGCGGGATTTGCTGCCGGCGCAACTGAGCCTGCCGGACGTGACGCTGAATGCCAACGGGGTATCTCTGGAGGGGACGTCGCATTTTTCCTTCACGCTTGAATCGCTCGCCGCCAACGCCACCTTCGACAAGGCCGGGGTGACGATGGGCGAGTTGGGTGCGGTGACGGAAAGCGCCTCGCTGAGCACACAGCTGGATGAGGCAACCGGACGCTGGGCGGGCAATCTGTCAGCACCGATCGTGACCGTGACCGGCACCCCGATGCCGCTGCCGCCGATGCTGGCGGATATCAATTTTGAGGCCGACGCCAAGACGATCAGCGCCACGATCCATGTGCAGGATGAGGCCAATGAGATGCGCGCCGATTTCAGCCTGAATATGCCGACCAACACCCCCGGCAAAGGCAAGCTGGTGGCCGAAGAACTGCGCTTCCCGTGGGGTGGCGGGGTGATCAGCGCACGCAAAACGACGCTGCCGCTGGACGGCGCCAGCCCGGTGAAACTGAAAATCAATATTGATGAGGTAGCACTGGCGGCGCTGCTGGAACTGGTCAGCGATCAGCGCATCACCGGCAGCGGCACACTGAAAGGCTCTATCCCCCTCACCTGGTCGCCCGATGGCAGCCTGACCCTGCATGACGGCGAAATCAGCGCGCCGGGCGAAGGGCGGCTGGAAGTCTCTCCCGATTTATTGCCCGCAGGCAGTCAGGAAAACATTGCGCTGGTGCGCTCCGCACTCGAAAATTTCCACTATAATTTGCTGAAAATTACTGTATCATCGGACGCGGATGGAAAACCCAGAATTCTGCTGGCAGTACAGGGCAACAATCCGGATACGTTGAACGGACGACCGATCAAACTCAATGTGAATCTTACCGGCGATTTGTTACCCGTGTTGCAGCAGAGCATTCTGCCGTCACAGGACATTAAGCAGCTACTGAAAAGAGAGACACCATGACCCGATTTTTTCACGTCCCACTCCTGATGCTGGCGCTGGCCGCCACCGCCGCATGCACCCCGACCGTGCAGGTGCAGGCGCCCGATAAACCCATCGAAATCAACCTGAACGTCAATATCGAACACCGTATCAAGGTGGAGATCGAGAAAGACGTGAAGCAGGCTATTTCCAATAATCCCGATATTTTCTAGGAGAGACCGATGTTGAGAACTCTGACACGTACGACCGTCCTCGCCCTCGTTATGATGTGCACCGCCCTGCCCGCGCTGGCGCTTGATCTGCAACAGGCTCGCAGCCAGGGGCTGGTGGGTGAACAAATGAGCGGCTATGTCGCCGCCGTGAAGCCGAGCGAAGGCGTGAAGCAGCTGGTGGCCGATGTGAATGCCCGCCGCCTGCAGGAATATAAACGCATTTCCAAGGAAAACGGACAGGCGATTGAGCTGGTCGGCCGTCTGGCAGCCAAGCAGATTATCGAGAAGCTGCCGAAGGGAAGCCTGTATCAGGACGCCGGTGGCAAGTGGCAGGCACGCTAGTCCTGTAGCACCCTAATCTCTGCGGCCAGTTTGTGCCAATAGGCCGGTTGCCAGAAGCTGGTGGCCAGACCGGACGTCGATGGCAGCACGTATAGTCGTGTGGTGCCGATGGTGGCATCCTGCAACCCGTATTCTACCTTACTGAGACCGAAGAAAGACTTGGCGGCGTTCTTGCTGGTGAAGGCGAGATACGCCGGAGCAAAACGCTCGATCTTGCTGCGCAATGCATCGGCATCATACATGTCTTTATGCAGGTCGCTATCCTGCCCGTAATGATGTTTGACGAGATCGGTGAGGCCGATGCCCCAGTGGTGGATGCGGGCGTCATCGTGATAGGTGAGCGGTTCGGAGATCAGCCCGGTGTCATACAGTGTTGGCCAGAAACGATTGCCGGGTCCGGCGTAGTAATGCCCGCGCTCGGCGGAACGCGTCCCCGCCGCCGTGCCGCAGAAGACCAGCTTCAGGCCGGGGCGGAGATAGTCCGGCAGGATGGTGTCCATCTAGCTGCTGTGGCGGGTCATGCGTTTGCCCAGTTTGCTGAGCAGGACATAGAAGACCGGGGTGAAGACCAACCCGAAGAAGGTGACGCCCAGCATGCCGGAGAAGACGGCGATCCCGATGGCCTGACGCATCTCGGCACCGGCGCCGGAACTGACCGCCAGCGGCAACACGCCCATGATGAAGGCGAAGGAGGTCATGAGGATCGGGCGCAGACGCAGACGAGCGGCTTCGACCGCCGCTTCCAGTGCGGTACGTCCCTGATGTTCCAGCTCACGCGCGAATTCCACGATCAGGATAGCGTTCTTACAGGCCAGCCCGGCCAGCACGAACAAGCTGATCTGGGTGAAGATGTTGTTGTCGCCGCCGGAGAGGTAGACCCCGATAATGGCGGAGAGAATGCTCATCGGCACGATCATGATGACGGCGAGCGGCAGGGTCAGGCTTTCATACTGCGCCGCCAGCACGAGGAAGACGAAGAAGATACAGAGAGGGAAGATGTAGATGGCGGTGTTTCCCGCCAGAATCTGCTGGTAGGTCAGCTCCGTCCATTCGAATTCGATGCCCTGCGGCAGGGTTTCGTTCAGGATCTCAGTCATGGCGTCCTGCGCTTCCCCGGAGGAATAGCCGGGCGCCGGGCTGCCGTTGACATCGGCGGCGCGGAAGGCGTTATAGCGCATCGCCGTTTCCGGCCCGAAGGTTTCATTGACCTTGATGACTGAGCCGAGCGGCACCATGTCACCATCGGCGTTACGGGTCTGGAGACGGAGAATGTCCTGCGGGGTGGAGCGGAACTCCTTATCCGCCTGTGCGACTACCTGATAGGTGCGGCCAAACTGGTTGAAGTCGTTGACGTAGATGGAGCCGAGATAGACCTGCATGGTGCGGAAGATTTCGTCGATCGGCACGCCAAGCTGCTGTGCCTTGGTGCGGTCGAGATCGGCAAAAAGCTGCGGCACGTTGATGTTGTAGTTGGAGTAGACACTGGTCAGTGCCGGGTGCTGGCGCGCCTTGCCCAGCACTTCCTGCAGCACGCCGTCCAACGCTTTATAGCCGAAATCCCCACGATCCTGAATCTGCAGTTTGAAACCGCCGGTGGTGCTAAGACCACGCACCGGCGGAGGAGGGAAGATGGCAATGAATGCTTCGTCGATCTGGTTATATTGCGCCTGCAGGCGTCCGGCGATGGCACCGGCGCTCAACTCGGTCGAGTCGCGGTCGTCGAAATCATCGAGCGGTACGAAGACGATCCCGGCGCTGGAGGAATTGACGAAACCATTGACCGACAGGCCGGGGAATTGCACGGCGTTGCTGACGCCCTTTTCATTCATGGCGATCTCACCCATGCGGCGCATGACTTCTTCGGTGCGCTCCAGCGTGGCACCGGCGGGCAGTTGCGCAAAGCTGATGAGGTATTGTTTGTCCTGCGCCGGGACGAATCCGCGCGGCACCAGATTGAAGCTGAAGGCGGTGGCCAGCACCAGCCCACCAAAGACCAGCATCATCATGCTGCGGCGGGTGCCGAAGGTGTGGACACGGCGGGCATAGCGATCCTGATTGGTGTGGAAGAAGCGGTTGAACCAGCCGAAGAAGCGCCCGAAGATGGCGTTCATCCAGCAGGTCAGGCGATCCGGCGGGGTGCCGCGCGGCTTGAGCAGCAGCGCCGCCATAGCCGGGCTCAGGGTCAGTGAATTGATGGTGGAGATGAAGGTAGCGATAACGATGGTCAGCGCGAATTGCTTATAGAACATGCCGGTCAGGCCACTGATGAAGGCAATCGGGATGAACACCCCGGCGATAACCAGCGAGGTGGCGATGATCGGCCCGGTGACCTCGCGCATGGCCTGCAGGGTGGCGTCACGCGGGGATTTCCCTTCGTCGATATTACGCTCGACATTCTCCACCACCACGATGGCGTCGTCCACCACGATCCCGACCGAGAGAATCAGGCCGAACAGCGAGAGAACGTTGATGGAGAAATCCATCGGCAGCATGATGGCAAAGGTTCCGACGATGGAGACCGGCACCGCCAGCAGCGGAATGATGGAGGCGCGCCAGGTCTGCAGGAAGACGATGACCACGACGATCACCAGCAGCACCGCTTCCACCAGCGTGTGCATCACCGCGTTGATGGAATGGCGCACGAAGACAGTAGGGTCGTAGACGATGGTATAGTCGACATCCTCGGGGAAGTTTTTCTTCAGTTCCTTCATCATGGCACGGACGTTGTCGGAAAGATCGAGCGCGTTGGCGTCCGGAGTCTGGAAGATCGGAATGGCGACCGCCGGTTCGTTATTGAGCATGGAGCGCAGGGAATAGGTCTGCGCATCGAGATCGGCGTGGGCGACGTCTTTCAGGCGGGTGATGACGCCGTTATCGTCGCGCTTGATGATGATGTCCTCGAATTCTTCCGGGGTGGTCAGGCGCCCCTGCGCGTTGACCGGCAGTTCCAATTGCGTGAGGTCGTCATAGGGCGGGCCGCCGATGACACCGGCCGCGACCTGAATGTTCTGGCGGCGGATGGCGTCGATGACTTCGGTAGCGGTCAGGCCACGCTCGGCGATGCGGTCGGGATTGAGCCAGATGCGCATGGCGTAATCGCCGGAGCCGAACAGGCGAACCTCCCCGACACCGGGGATTTTGGCCAGCTGGTCTTTAATGTTCAGGGTGGCGAAGTTACGCAAATAGAGCATGTCGTAGCGCTCGTTCGGCGAGGTCAAATGCACCACCATCGTGAGGTCGGGCGAGCTTTTGGCGACCGTGACCCCGAGCTGGCGCGTTACTTCCGGCAGGCGCGGCAAGGCCTGCGAGACACGGTTCTGCACCAGTTGCTGCGCCAGGTCGACATCGGTGCCGACGGCGAAGGTGATGCTTAGCGACAGGCGGCCATCGGTGGTGGCGCGCGAGTTCATATAGAGCAGGTTTTCCACCCCGCTGATCTGTTCTTCCAGCGGCGTGGCAACCGTCTCGGCAATCACCGCCGGGTTGGCACCGGGAAAGCTGGCGTTGACCTGTACCGACGGCGGCACCACTTCCGGGTATTCGGAAATCGGCAGCTGGAAGAGCGCAATCGCCCCCAGCAGGAAAATCACGAAGGAGATCACACCGGCAAAAATCGGGCGATCAATGAAGTGGGTGGAGAGGTTCATCGCGCTATTCTGCTTTGTCGTTCGCCAGTTTCTTTTCGCCGTTATCCGATGCTTCGGCAGGCGCTTTCGGGGTGACCGGCATGTCCGGGCGGATGCGCACGATGCCTTCGGTAATCACGGTGTCGCCTTCCTCCAGACCGGAGAGGACGATGCGTTTGCCGCCGATGCTGTCGCCGATTTTCACCTCACGGTAGGATGCTTTGCCTTCCGGGCTGATGACGTAGACGAATTTACGATCCTGATCGGTGCCGATGGCGCGCTCGGAGACCACGATGTGTTCTTCCTTCCCGGCGCTGCCCATCTGTACGCTGACCGACATGCCGGGCAGCAGAATCTTTTCGTCATTATCGAAAATGGCGCGGGCGCGGATGGTGCCGGAAGTCGGGTCGATGCGGTTATCGAAGCTGTGTACGGTGCCGCTATATTCCATGTCGCCGCCGAGTTTCAGGCGCACGTCGATGGTGGCATCCTTGCTGTTGCGGGTGGTGCGCACCGAGTTCAGGTAGGTGTTTTCATCGACTTCGAAGTCGACATAGACTTTGTCGTCACCCACGATGGAGGTGAGGAGCGGCGCCGATGCACCCGATTCCACCAGATTGCCGACGGTGATTTCCGCACGGCTGATTTTACCGGAGATCGGCGCCTTTACGTGGGCATAGTCAAGATCGATTTTCGCGCTTTCCACCAGCGCTTTGGCCGCCTTGATGGCCGCCGCCGCCGTCTCGCGATTGTTGATGCGCGTATCCAGCAGGCTTTGCGAGATGGCCGAGGTTTTGATCAGTTTTTGCGCGCGGGCATATTCCTTTTCTGCCAGATTTGCCTGCGTGCGCGCGGTTTTCAGCGCTGCTTCCGCCTGCTCCAGCGCCGCTTCATACGGGCGTGGATCAATGACGATCAGCATATCGCCCTTCTCCACATGCTGGCCGTCTTCAAACAGGATTTTCATGATGCGGCCATCGACCTGCGGACGGATATCGGCACGATCCACCGCGACGACATGGCCGGAGAATTGCTTCCAGAGCTGCACCGGCTGCGGCTTCACCACTTCCGTTTCCACCGGCATCGCCCCACCTGACGCGCCGACACCATCGGCCGACGCGTCTTCGGTGGAGGAGCTGTAAATCACCACGCCCAGCAGCAACGCCGCCAGCACAATGCACGACAGTAACAGTCTATTGGATTGCATATAACTCATTGTCTGATTCCCTCTTCGGCGGCGTTATAACGCCCCCTTATTTGACTGTACAGTCAAATTTTCTTCCCCATTCAGCCCCAACAGGTCGTATAACCCCTTTTCCATGTAGCGTTTGAGCGCGTCGAGATCATTGCGAATACGCGCCATGATCAACTGCCCCACAACAAAGGCAAAGATTTCATCCGCCTTGCGTTTGATATTGGTTTCCGGCGGCAACATGCCCTCCGCCACCATGTCACGGATGGCATTCTCGTAATAGGCGGTCTTTTTGACGCATATGTCGTTGATTTTCTTACCGATAATATCATCCTGCGCGGCCAGTTCGGTGCCCAGCGCCGCAAATGGACAGCCACAAACATGGCCTAATTGTTCATATTTTTCCACCTGTTGCTCGATGATATGCCCGATCATCAGCGAGAAGCGCTCCAGCGGCGGGCGCGTCGGGGAAAACATATCGTCGTATTTGCTCTTGGTTTCCTGCATGCACCAGTCCATCGTGGCCAGTGCCAGATGCGCTTTCGACGGGAAGTAATGGTAAAAGCTCCCCTTCTTTACACCGGCCTTGGCACAAATCTCATCCACGCTGACAGCGTTATAGCTACTGCTCCAGATCAGCTCCGTCGCGGTCTCAATCAGCTTCGATTTGGTATCTGTAGGTGCACGTCCCATGACATGAATATTACATTATTTGACTGATTAGTCAAATATTTTTGTTGCGGCGCAAAAATCAGCCGGTTTGCGCCTGAAAATACTTTCCGTCGTCCTATCGTTGTATCGGCGTGCATGATGCTCTATAAACAGGCAACATCATTCCTATACATGGAGACAGACATGCCCGATAGCTCTTTCGATCAAAAAGCCGTGATCCGCGCCCTTAACCAGATTCTGGAGACGGAGCTGGCCGGCGTGGTGAGATACATGCACTATTCCCTGATGGTGTTCGGCTATAATCGTATTCCGATCACCAGCTGGCTGCGGGAGCAAGCCAATGAATCGATGGCGCACGCCCAGCAGGCAGGCGAGCTGATTACGCATTTCGGCGAGCACCCGTCGCTCGGTATCGGGAAACTGCTGGAGTCGCATAACCACGATATTGGCGACATTCTGCGCGAATCGCTGGAGCATGAGAAGGAAGGTCTGCAGCATTATCACGACCTATTGAAGCTGGTGGACGGCAAGTCCATCATGCTGGAAGAGTATGCCCGCCAGATGATTTCCGAGGAAGAAATGCATATCGGCGAAGTGGACAAGATGCTGCGCAAACCCGGCGAAATCGAGGCGTTTGAGCCTAAGTAAGCGACCACGCCGCTTTACCACGTTATATGTACTGAGGGGATAAACTCTCTGGCGACCCTACGGGACACGCCAAAAGCTCATAACAATATGATATACATGAATTGGTCTGTGGCGACAAAATCAATACACCAACAAATGCACCAACATCAAAAAATGAAGTCTTCGTTGTTGATCACGTTGCGCAGATCACCCATAAAATAAAACTCGAAGTCCGAGCCGTGATAGTCACGAATATACGTACGGTCTGAGTTACTGCTGTAATACATACGCAACTCTCCCTGATCCGTACTTCCCTCGACAACCCCAGTAAAGCCGAGCCCACTAAGATCTACGATATCTACCCCGTCTTCAAAGTCGACAATCCTGTCAAAACGGTTATTGGTATGCAGGCTGTGTAAAACATCAGAAAATCTAAAGACATCAGCGCCATCACCACCTTCCATGGTATCCTCATCAATACCACCATCCAGTATATCATTACCAGCATCACCATAAAGCCGGTCATCACCCTGCCCACCATGCAGAAAATCATTATCATCAGCACCAATCAGCTTGTCATTGCCCAGCTCTCCATAGATATGATCTTGTCCGGCAGCACCATTGAACAGATCGTTTCCATCTCCACCATATAGCGTGTCATCACCCGCATACCCATGCAAAGTGTCGTCTCCGGCATCACCATATGCCACATCGTCACCATCCTGCGTACGCAGATCATCAGCGCCGTTACCGCCGTATAATGTATCATTGCCTTCACCTGCCCAGATCGTGTCATCTCCACTCAATCCATAGATTAGGTTTGCATCGATGTCGCCATTAATTGTCTCAGTGGCATCAGAACCCATGATTGCAGGATTTCCTTGAAATCCTGCAAAAATAAAGTCCTCATTGCCCAGAATATCACGACGGTCGCCGTCTAGGTAGAACTCGAAATCTGAGCCACTATCGTCGCGCACATAGGTGCGGTTGGAATTACTACTGTAATGAACACGCAAACCACCATCAGGAGCGCTTAGCCCAACACCTGTGAAGCCAAGACCACTGAGGTCAATCAGATCAACGCCATCTTCAAAATCTACAATCCGGTCAAAGCGGTTGTCCGTGCGCACGCTATGCGAGGCATCGGAGAACTTAAAGATATCTGCTCCGGCACCGCCTTCCATGGTATCTTCGTCTATACCACCATCCAGTGTATCGTTACCGTCCTCACCAAATAGTTTATCATCTCCAGTGCCACCAAGAAGCGTATCGTCATCCCCCGCACCTTTGAGGTTATCGTTACCTTCTTCTCCCATCAGGAGGTCATTGCCGGTAGAGCCACTAAATAAATCATCCCCTGTACCGCCATATAGCGAATCATTGCCATCATATCCATGGAGCGTATCATTCCCTTCGCCACCATAGACCACGTCATCGCCTGGCTTGGAGCGCAGGTCATCTGCCCCTTCATGGCCGTAGATTGTGTCGTTGCCATCACCCGCGTAGATGACGTTATCAAGCGCATTACCATGGACTAGATCGTCACCGTCTTCGCTGTATGCCTGCTCAATGTCCGCACCATACATAATACGCCATTCGGTATCGCCATGCGAAGACACATAATCCACGCCCTCACGCAGGTCGATCACGACATCTCCCGCATTGGAAGGTGCCCAGACAGCATCATCACCAGCAGCATCCCAGAGCACAAAATTTTCACCGGAATCGGTAATGTAATATTTGTCATCACCTGTATTATGGGTTTCGTTCTCGCCATAGAGCAATTGCGCGGCGAAGATGTCATAATAGAGCGGCGAAGAAGCATAGTCACCGTCAGAGACATGGGTCATCACACTGAGGCCTTCACCCACTTCCGGCGCAATATCCTGCAAGCCCAATACATGCCCAATCTCCTGCAGAATCGTGTAGAAGCCTACACTGCCAGCACTAAAGTCGGTCAGGTCGTTGTCGAGGAAGACTTCGGATAGGTATATTTGATGATTATAGTTGGTGACGTGATTGGTGGTCACTCCGTAAGCCGGGTTGCCATCACCGTCAACAACCGAGGCTTTTCCGATTATCAAATCCACGGCCTCTGCGCCTTGAGCTGTATCCTCAACAAATGTTACCCCTGTATACTCCGACCAAAAGTCCATTGCCTCTCGAACAGCATTTTGACTGATTGAATCAATGCCTTGAACACTTAAAGGGTTGACATGTGCATATGAAGAACTTGATACCCAAGGATTAAACGTGTACGTGATTTGTTCTTCTGCATAAGTAGCAAAACCACTTAGGTCATAATTAGAAAATATATTCTCATTATTGGTTATATTGTCCTCAGAATAATAAAACGCCCCTAAAATCCATAACTTCTCCATCCCAGTAAGATGTAAGTTATAATAAGTATCGAATTTGTGAA
>JAUIJX010000191.1 GCA_030430795.1 Alphaproteobacteria bacterium
TGGGCGGGCGATGCTTGCAAAACCGGAGCGCAGGACTGTCACGACCATGATGCCGGAGCATTTACCGGCGATATCAGCGCCGCGATGATTAAAGAAGCTGGGGCGAGCTATGTGATCGTCGGCCATTCCGAGCGCCGTCAGTATCATCAGGAGAGTGACGAGCAGGTGAAGCGCAAAGCAACGGCGGCACTGTCTCATGGGTTGATCCCGGTGGTGTGTGTCGGAGAGTCGCTGGCGGACTATGAAAGCAGCCGTACCATCGAGGTGGTCGAGACGCAGGTGCTTGGCTCACTGCCTGATAACCAGAATACCCCGGTAATCGTAGCATATGAGCCGGTCTGGGCGATTGGCTCCGGCCACGTGCCAACGCTGGATGAAATCAGTGTTGTCCACAGCGCCATCATCGCCACGCTGGAACAGAAAAAAGGACTTGATATTCAGTCGCTATCCGTGCTTTATGGCGGCTCAGTGAAATCAGCAAACGCCAAAGACATTCTCTCGGTTGAGGGAGTAGGTGGCGTATTGGTAGGCGGCGCAAGCCTGAAAGCAGAAGAATTTTGCGGCATACTGCGTGCCGCGTAGAAGGTGAGAACGACACGGAATGGAAACGATATTACTGGTAGTACAGGTGATTCTGGCCGTAGGCATTATCGGACTGGTGCTGTTTCAGCGCAGTGATAATGATGGGTTCGGTATGGGCTCCGGCAGCGGTATGGGGCTGGTCTCAGGTCGTGCCAAGGCCAACCTGCTGACGCGTTCCACCGCGGTTCTTGCTGCGTTGTTTATGTTGAACAGCCTGTTCCTGTCGATCGTCTCAGCGGAACGTAATGAGAATTCCCTGCTGGATCGCGTGCCCACCGTCGTGGAAGAAGAAGTGCAGGAAGAAGAAGTCGCGCCGGACATGATGCAGGTCCCGGCAGCGGATATTGATGCAACGGAAGGCGATGCGCCTGCGGCAGAAGGAACCGATGTTCCGAAAATCCCGGCAGACGCCGTCCCGGATGAACCAACGGTACCAAAGGCGGAATAACAGGCAACAAATGGCGCGTTTTATATTCATTACTGGCGGTGTGGTTTCCTCTTTAGGGAAAGGTCTCGCTTCCGCTAGTCTTGGCGCTCTGTTGCAGTCTCGCGGGTACAAGGTTCGCCTCCGCAAACTTGATCCCTACCTCAATGTTGACCCCGGCACCATGAGCCCGACCCAGCACGGAGAGGTGTTCGTGACGGAAGACGGTGCCGAGACCGATCTCGACCTCGGCCACTATGAGCGCTTCACTGGCGTTGATGCCAGAAAGAGCGACAACGTCACCACCGGTCAGATTTATTCCACCCTGCTCGCCAAGGAACGCAAAGGGGATTATCTCGGCGGAACGGTGCAGGTCATCCCGCATGTCACCGACCTCATCAAGCAGTTCGTATTGAAGGATACCGAGAAGGAAGATTTCGTTCTCTGCGAAATTGGCGGTACGGTCGGGGATATCGAAGGCTTGCCGTATTTCGAAGCGATTCGCCAACTGGGCTACGAGCTGGGGCGTGACAAGGTGCTATTCATGCATGTGACGCTGGTGCCGTATATCCCGGCAGCCAAGGAACTAAAAACCAAGCCGACCCAGCACTCCACCAAGGAGTTGCGCTCGATCGGTATTATCCCGGATATCCTGCTGTGCCGTGCCGATCGGGAGATTCCACTGGGTGAACGCCGCAAGATCGCGCTGTTCTGTAACCTCGCGGAAGAGAATGTCATTCAGGCGCTGGATGTCAAATCCATCTATCAGGTGCCGATTACCTATCATGCCGAAGGGCTGGACACGCAGGTGCTGAAACATTTCGGTATTGATAAGACCAAGAAGCCGAACCTGAAAACCTGGGAAGGTATCGTGCAGCGGTTCGAGAAGCCGGAAGGCGAGGTGCATGTCGCCATCGTCGGTAAATACACCAAACTCTCGGATGCCTATAAGTCACTCAATGAAGCGCTGGATCATGCCGGTATCGCCAACAATGTCCGCGTCAAAGTGCAATGGGTCAATGCCCGCGTGTTTGAAAAGAATGATATCGGCAGCAAGCTGAAAGGCGTCGATGCTATTCTGGTACCGGGTGGTTTCGGTGAGCGTGGCGTACGCGGCAAGATCGGCGCGGCGCGGTATGCGCGTGAAAACAACATCCCGTATCTGGGGATTTGCTTCGGCATGCAGATGGCGGTGATCGAGCATGCCCGCAATGTGCTGGGGATCGAAGATGCGTATTCTACTGAGTTCGGCCCGTGCGCGAGCGATGATGAGCGCGGCAGCCTCGTCGGTCTCATGA
>JAUIJX010000192.1 GCA_030430795.1 Alphaproteobacteria bacterium
CTGTTGCGCAGGGCGACGGAAACGGAGCTGCCGACAACGGTTTGCAGCAGTGTGGTGTCTGTAGTCAGGCGCGAGAGCAATTCCCCTGTGCGCGTGGTCTCAAAAAATGCGGTATGCATAGCGACGACGTGGCGATAGACATCATTGCGAATATCCGCCACCACTCGCTCTCCGACATAGGAAACGAAGTAATACCGGGCGAAGGTCATGGCTGCCAGCACCAGCACTCCCGCAAACAAAAAGGTGAAAGCCTGATTCAGCAGTGCCTCGTCGCCCTTTCCAATACCTTCATCCACCAGAAAGCGCAGGCCGTATCCCATGCCGAGAATGGCGGAAGAGGTGAAAATCAGCGCGACCACGGCGCCGGCAATCGCCAGTCTGTAGGGAGCAAGATAGGTAAAGACATGCGTAAGGCTGCTGATCTGTCCCTTGCGGGATTGTTCGGAACCATCGGGTAATGTGACTTCGCCGGAAATTCTCACGGTATCGTATCGGTTATGCTGCTATCTCAAATGTCAGGCCGGTCATCATAGAGAGTTCTTCGGAAAGCACAATCGAAAGGCGACGCCCGTCAGCCAGTTTCCAGTCCTTGCCGCCGTCGGCCGGAGTGAAATGGTGCCCGCCACTCAGAGGTGAAGAGAGCCATATCTCCATCGATGCTGCATGTTTGTTAATGACAAACTGTTTGCCATCATCGGTTTCAATGGTCATGACGCCGCCCTCCAGATCAATATCCAGTGCCCCGTCCTCGTCCTGTTCTTCGACTTGTTCAAATAGTGATTCCAGATACTGATCTGCATGGTGGTGAAAATCCGACTCTTGCCAGTCCATCTGTTTTCCCTATGCTTCTGTGTAGTTAACTTTTATGAAAAGTAGAGGACTGGACGCCTGCTGTCCAGCGAATGATACACGAGCGCCTATGGCAAAACCTAAGAGAATACCCGGAGAGAGTGGGCCGCGCATCACACGAAGCAGATCGTCTTCGGGGACACGCTCCGGTAAAACAATGAAGAAATCCCGCCCGCGCATTGAAAGAAATGCACAGGGTGCTACCAGAAAACGCAAGCAGGAGCCGAAACAGGGATTCCGCAGTTGGTTGTTTAGCTGGAAAACCATGAGCCGCCTGTTCTCGTTTGGCCTGACTATGGCCATGTTGCTGCTGATCGTGATGGTGTATTTCGCGCGTGACCTGCCGGATATCAGCGGTCTGGGCGCAGCCAGAAAAGCGCCGGGCATACAGGTGTTGTCCGCGGGGGGTGATGTGGTGGCATCGTACGGCGAGATATATGGGGAGTATTTGCATTTCAAAGATATCCCGGTTCATCTGGTCGGGGCGGTGCTGGCCACGGAAGACCGGCGTTTCTTTCATCATTTCGGGATTGATCCGCTGGGCATTGCCAGAGCGATGGTGGCGAATGTCATGGCCGGGCGCTGGGTGCAGGGGGGCAGCACCATCACGCAGCAATTGGCCAAGAACGTCTTCCTCACGCCGGATCGTACCCTGACACGTAAACTGCAGGAAATGCTACTGGCCTTCTGGCTGGAGGCTCGCTTTAGCAAGGAAGAAATCCTGAGCATCTACCTGAACCGTGTCTATCTGGGAGCAGGTAACTATGGTGTTGATGCGGCGTCCCGGCATTATTTCAACAAACCGGCGAAAGAACTGACGCTGGCGGAATCGGCGCTGATTGCCGGGCTGTTGAAAGCGCCGTCACGCTATGCGCCGACATCGGATATCGAATTGGCCAAAAAGCGTACCCTACAGGTGTTGCTCAACATGGCCGATGCCGGACGTATCAGTGAGGCTGAAGCGAAAAAGGCACTCGAAGGGCTGACCTTCCCGGAAAATGTGACCGCAGGCAAAGGCGGCGGTATTCGCTACTTTGCTGACTGGGTGGTGGATCAGTTGCCAGAATATATTGGTCGGGTGGAGGAGGACCTGGTGATTGAAACCACGCTGGAACCATCCATGCAGAAATTTGCCGAAGATGCTATCGCCGCGCAAATGACCGAAGAGGTGATGACTGGTAAGAAAGTGTCGCAGGCAGCGATCGTGGCCATGCGCCCGAACGGGGCGGTTACCGCCATGATCGGCGGTAAGGATTATGGTGAGAGCCAGTATAATCGTGCGGTGCAGGCGCGCAGGCAGCCCGGTTCGGCCTTCAAGATGTTCGTCTATTTGGCGGCAATGGAAATGGGCTATCGCCCGGAACATACAATTGAAGATAAGCCAGTCAGCATTCCGTTGTGGCGTGGGTCGTGGGAGCCGAAAAACTACGATGGCAAATACCGTGGTTT
>JAUIJX010000041.1 GCA_030430795.1 Alphaproteobacteria bacterium
TTCTGTCACTGACCGCCGGAGAAAGCGGCTGGCGGATTATCATTGTGGATGCCGCCGACGATATGAACCCCAATGCCGCCAACGCTATGCTGAAATGGCTGGAGGAACCGCCAGAAAAGGCGTTGTTTATCCTGATTGCGCATGCGCCGGGCAGATTGCTGCCGACGATTCGTTCGCGCTGCCGACTGCAAGCCTTCAAACCACCACAGGAAGAGGCTTTTTTCTCTATTCTACAGACGCTTGATCCGTCGATTCCTGATAACGATGCGGCCACACTTTATACCCTGTCTTCCGGCGCGCCGGGACTGGCGATGCAATTATGGCAACACGGGCTGGTGGAAGCGTATCACCAGATTCTCGATTGCCTGAAGCCGGGAAATTCGCCGCTGGCCATCGTGAAAACAGCGGAAAAGCTGACCGGAAAGCGGGCAGGGGTGTCGTGGCAGTATTTATCCATCCTGCTGCAAGGGCTGATTCTGCGTATCACCGCGCTGGCCGGAGGGCAGGAAAGCTATGGCGCGCAGTCAACAGAGGATGAATACGCGATCTTGCAAGCGCTGGCTGAACATAAACCACTGGATTATTGGCTACTTTTATGGGAGAAGAGTGTGCGTTTGATGGAGGAAACCCAGCATGTGCACCTCGATGAAAAGCAGGTATTGCAGCAATTGCTGGACGCTATCAAAGGGAAGTAATTACTTTAAAAGCCGTGGATAATTCATTGAATAACAAAACATATTACATCACAACCCCTATCTATTACGTCAACGATAAACCGCATATCGGACATGCCTATACCTCGATTGCCTGTGACGTGCTGGCGCGATTTAAACGGCTGGACGGCTACCAGGTCAAATTCCTGACCGGCACCGACGAGCACGGCCAGAAAGTGGAGAAATCCGCGCAGCAGGCCGGGATCAGCCCGCAGGATTTCGTGGATATGGTGTCGGAATCTTTCCGCGAGATGAAGGAATTACTGAATCTCAGCAATGACGATTTTATTCGCACGACCGAAGAACGGCATATCACGTCCGCGCAGGCGATCTGGCAGAAGCTGGAAGAGAAGGGGGATATTTATCTCGATACCTATGCCGGGTGGTATTCCGTGCGCGATGAAGCGTTTTATGCCGAATCCGAACTGGTGGACGGCAAGGCACCAACCGGAGCGCCGGTGGAATGGGTGGAAGAGGAAAGCTATTTTTTCCGTTTATCGGCATGGCAGGATCGACTGCTGGAATTTTATGAGAAAAATCCGGAGTTTATCGCCCCGGATGCACGCCGCAACGAAGTGCTGAGTTTCGTGAAGGGCGGGTTGAATGACCTGTCCGTCTCGCGCACGACCTTTTCCTGGGGAGTACCGGTGCCGGGCAATGACAAGCATATCATGTATGTATGGCTCGATGCGCTGGTGAATTATATCACCGCCGTTGGCTATCCGGATCAGGCGAATGACCAATACCAGACCTTCTGGCCGGCCGATCTGCATATGGTGGGGAAAGATATTCTGCGCTTCCATACCGTTTACTGGCCGGCGTTTCTGATGAGTGCCGGGGTAGAGCCGCCCAAGCGTGTATTTGCGCATGGCTGGTGGACGAATGAGGGTGAGAAAATCTCCAAGTCGCTCGGCAATGTGATTACCGCCAATCAGCTGGTCGATGTCTATGGGCTGGATCAGACGCGGTATTTCCTGCTGCGCGAGGTACCGTTCGGCAATGACGGTAATTTCTCCCGCACCTCGATGGTGAACCGGATGAATGCCGAGCTGGCCAATAATATCGGGAATCTGGCGCAGCGCACTCTGTCGATTATCTATAAAAACTGCGATCAGATGATTCCGGAGCCACCGACGGCTTACGCGCCGGATCGCACCGACGCGCTGGAGCAGGTGCGTACTCATCTTGACAAACAGGCATTTCACCACGCACTGGCAGCGATTCTGGAGATAGCAGGCAATGCTAATGAAAAGATCGACCGGGAAGCACCGTGGGCCTTGCGCAAGGAAGGCACTGACGAGGCACTCGCGAAGATGCGGCAGGTGCTCTATGAGCTGGCCGACGATATTCGCGTGATCGCCATGCTGCTGCAGCCGTTTATCCCGGATTCGGCGGATGCACTGCTGTCACAGCTCGGTATTGACGCGGCACACCGGCAATTCGAGGCGATTAATACGCCGATTAAGGCCGGAACGCCGATCCATAAACCGGAAGGGGTGTTCCCGCGTTTTCTGGATGAAGAGTGATGCTGATCGTCGACTCCCATTGCCATCTGAATTTTCCTGATTTTCAGGAAGATATCGACGAGGTTATCGCGCGGGCGGAAGATGAGCATGTCGGAGTCATGCAGACGATTTGCACCAAAATGTCCGAGTTTGACGATATTCACGCGATCAGTCAGCGCTATCCGCATGTGTATTGTTCAGTAGGCGTGCATCCGCATGAAGCCGACAAAACTCCGACCGTGACGGTGGATGAGCTGGTGGCAAAGGCTGCACTGCCCAAGGTGATCGGGCTAGGAGAAACCGGGCTGGATTATTTTTATGAGCACAGCCCGCGCGCTGAGCAGAAGGCCAGTTTCCTCAATCACATTGAGGCGTCACGGCAGACCGGACTGCCGATTATCGTTCATACCCGCGATGCGGATGACGACACGGTGGATATGCTGCAGAGCGAGATGCACAAGGGCACGTTTACCGGGCTGATCCATTGTTTCAGCTCGTCACTGGCGCTGGCGGAGGCGTGCATTGAGCTTGGCATGTATATTTCCATTTCCGGCATTGTGACGTTTAAGAAAGCCGAAGCACTGCGCGATGCAGTGAAGGCGCTGCCACTGGAGCGGCTGCTGGTGGAAACGGATGCGCCGTATCTGGCGCCGATGCCGATGCGCGGCAAGCGTAATGAACCGGCTTATACCAGCTACACCAACCGTTTTTTGGCGGAACTCAAAGGGGTGAGCGAAGTGGAATGCGCACGCATTACCACCGATAATTTTTTCACTTTGTTCGGTCGGGCGGAGCGCCCGGCTCATTGAGGCTGGCAGTATGAAAGTCACGGTATTAGGATGTGGGTCGTCCGGCGGAGTGCCGTTGATCGGCTGCGAGTGCCCGGTATGCACGTCCGACAATCCCAAAAACACGCGTAGCCGCGTCTCTATCTGCATGGATGTGGGCGACACACGTATTCTGGTGGATACATCACCTGACTTACGAATGCAGTGCCTTAACCATCAGATAAAACAGGTGAATGCCATCCTCTACACCCATGCGCATGCCGACCATTGCCACGGGATTGACGATGTACGGTCGCTCAATTTCCATAACGATGGCGCGATTGACATCTATGGCGACGATGACACGATTTCACAGCTGAAAGCACGATTTCCATACATATTTACCCCCCATAACAGTCAATTTGGATGGTATAAGCCACTTTTGACCCCTCATATCATCGCTGGAGACCCCGATACCCCCTTTCATGTAGCAGATGAAGTCCATATCATTCCATTTCAGCAACAGCATGGGAAAAGCACTACGCTAGGGTTTAGGGTGGAAAATTTTGCCTACTCTACCGATGTGAATAACCTATCTGAAAAGTCTATACAAGCCATTGAAAATATTGATGTTTGGCTTGTGGATTGTTTACGCTACGATCCGGCGCCGACGCACGCGCATCTTGATTTGACACTCGAATGGATTGAGCGCGTGAAGCCGAAGAGGGCAGTCCTCACGCATATGGGGCATGAGCTGGAATATGAGACACTTAAACGCGAACTTCCGGCGCATGTTGAGCCTGCTTATGACGGCATGGTGCTGGAAATTGCATCATGATTATTCAATAGATTACCAGGAGGATTCGACGTAGTTCACGTTGTATTCTGGCAGATTTACCGTAATTGATATGCACATTGTTATGCACACACCATATCTTTGTGATGCTTGTATGGATATGTATAGAAAAATAGATAAACTGAGATACCCTGAATAAGATACACACACCAATATTTTCCATAATATACATTATGCAATTATTTGTGGGTAAACCAATAGCCCTTATTCCTCGCCACGACTAAAGCCCGTACCATCAGGCATTAGAGGGTCTCGCCTGGCGTGTTTGTCGGCAAAGCCGCCTGAAATACCTGAACCGACTTCCTCGGACTGCCCTTTGGCATATTCATGAATCAAAAGCTTGGCAGCGGTAATCGTTTCATTTCTCGCGGTAACAGAAATAGAATCGATGGCAGCCTCCTGAGCAAATTTAATGGCTTCTGCCGCCCCCATATGATTTGACACTTGAGCGCCGCATATTGATATTTTTACGCCCGGATTAGCCCCTCTTATTTTGGCAATGGTTTGCGTGAGTACACTCCGTACCTCCGGCGCCAAATATTTTGTAGGATCGTAGCCTCTCGCCTCCTCTATCTGAAAACGGTTTTCATTTAGCCGACCCAATCGATCATAATCAAGAATTTCGGCAGACAAGTCATTGGTGCCAAATGACACAAAATCCACTTCTTCAGCCAACCGATCTGCACATTCCGCCGCTTTTATCGTTTCAATCATGACGCCAAAACGAATATTAACATCAGGTATCATTGATCTTGCCTCTGACTCTATCTCAGCTTTGTACTTCTGAGCCTGTTCCGGAGTGTTTACGTTTGGCAACATAAAACCAAGCGATACGTCTTTTGACAAACCGGCATCTCTGGCCGCTTCCATAATGGCTGAGATTTGTGCCTCATACAGGCCTGGTATTGCCTCAGCCAGTTCAACTCCACGTTTAATGCCACCATAGAGATCCTTAATTTTTTCAAGGTCTTTTCCATTAAAAATCTGGGACGGGTTTTCATCCAGCAGTCGAATATTGATGGCGGTACCATGCCCTCTTTGATTGAGGGCCTTGAACAATTCCACAAAATGCTCGTATTGCATCTGACGAAATGTTTTTAGATACTTGTCTCTTTCCTGATCATCCTGTTCGAGGTACAGATCTTTGAGCAGTTGATATCCCTCCGGGTTAGGGCTCAGGCTATCTTTCGTTCTGATGCCTTTCATCATATTCTCAGTACGGTAGAGGCCAATGTCATCAATGCCGTTCTCATCCAGCACTTCAATATCGCAAGGCGCATCAGCATTACATTGTAGATTCACCGCACCTTCCGCCTCTCTGTCAAAATCAACCAAACTGATCTCCGACTTATTCGGAACAATCTGAATATGTTCATTTGCTATCAATGCATTGAATGACACGACCTGAGGCAGGCGATGTGCGCCACCTTTGATATAGAATTTTTTGTATTGTACTGCGATAGGATCACCAGCGCTTAAAGCATGCGCCCCGTTAGAAAAATCGCCCCGCAGCGATTTTTCTTTGCCGTCACCAATGATAGAGATACCCGATAGATCGCAGGTTTGAACACAATGCGTGTCTCCCTGCACTTCAAGTACAATTTCATTATGATGGTCGCCAGCGGCACGATCAAAGAAGAGCGCCACTTTTTTGGCTCCCTCGCCTTCGATAGAGTCAAAATCTTTGAAAGCATCAATACTATCAATCACGAATACGGGGGTCTTGCCCTCTGCAATTAACTGGTGCGCATGAGCACTATCAAAGGCCAGATAACCGTTGATGGTGTCTTGTATGATTTCTAACTTTCTTCGATCTTCGGTCATTTCTTAATACTGTTCCCAAACAAACTAGCAAAATGGTGGCTATACCACTCTTCTTTATGTTTTTTACAGAGCGCAGGTGTAGCATGGCTTCATGACAAAATGATGACATGTAGCTATAAACTATAAAAAAAATGGAAAGATATGGTGGGCGGTAGAAGATTCGAACTTCCGACCTCTACGATGTCAACGTAGCGCTCTAACCAACTGAGCTAACCGCCCCCGGCGTGGTGTCGGTGGATCATACTCAGGATTTGCCGTCATGCAAGCCCCTTACGCGGCTTTGATGCCGGCCACCTCTTCCGGTAGTTTGAAATGGGTGTTTTCCTCGGCGGTGACGAGCGGTTCCACCTCTACTTCCGCCAGAGAAGCGATGGCGTCAATCAGCCCGGTCACCAGATGCTCCGGCGCCGATGCTCCGGCCGTGATGCCGAGCGCTGCGATTCCCTCCAGCCATGCCGGATCCAGATGCGTGGCGTCCGGCAACAGATGCGCCTGCATACCTAATTCTTCACCAAGGTCACGCAAACGGTTGGAATTGGAACTGTTTTCCGCCCCGATCACCAGCAGCAATTCCGCCTTCCCTGCCAGCTGCTTCACCGCATTCTGACGGTTCTGAGTGGCATAACAGATATCGCGCATACCGGGGCCGGAAATGCTGGGAAAGCGCTGTTTGAGGATATCGACGATGCCGCGCGTGTCATCCACGCTCAACGTGGTCTGGGTGACATAGGCCAAATTGTCGGGATCATCGATTGCCACAGTGCGGGCATCCTGTTCGTTTTGTACCAGCGCCACCACGCTTTTGACGCGGCCACTGGTGCCTTCCACTTCCGGGTGACCGGCATGGCCAATCAGGATGATCTTTTTTCCTTGTTTTTCATAACGTTGAGCTTCGTAATGCACTTTGGTCACCAGCGGACAGGTGGCGTCGATCACCGGCAGATCACGCAGACGGGCGCTGTCTTCCACTTTCTCGGAAATACCGTGCGCGCTGAAGATGGTGATGCCGCCGTCGGGGATGTCTTTCACTTCCTCAACAAACACCACGCCACGCTTCTTCAGATCATCAACCACCCATTTATTATGTACAATTTCATGACGGACATAGATCGGCGCACCGTATTTGATCAGCGCTCGCTCGACAATGTCGATGGCGCGCTCGACACCGGCGCAGAACCCGCGTGGTTCGCATAAATGGATGGTGAGTTTTGGTTTGTCAGAGGCCATGCAATGGCTATAGCGCAAATCAGACGGTGTGAGAAGCCTCAAGATAGGCTTTTGTCTGCATTTCCACCAGGCGAGAGACGGTGCGCTCGAATTCAAAATGCCCGTCGCCTGCGGGATACAATCCTTCCGGCGGCGCATCGGCTGTGCAGATCAGTGTGGTATGCTGTTCGTACATCACGTCAATCAGCGTGACGAAGCGCTTGGCTTCATTACGTTTCTCCGGTGATAAAATGGGAATATCTTCCAGTAGAATGGTGCGAAACACCGAAACCACTTCCAGATAATCGCTGGCACCCAGCGCCTGTGCGCACAGACTGTTGAAACTCGTTCTTAATATATCACGGCATGTATGTGGAAAGCGTAGCTCTCTCCCCTGCACTACGATGGTTTGCTCGACCGGGCGAGCGTGATGCGTCAGAGAACCAAACACATCATCCATGAACGCTTTGCAGCCCGGTCCAAGTGGATGCTTGTAGGTCTCCGCCAGCTGTGTCAGGTCCCGGCGTCTATAGTCCATTTCTGACTGCATTTCAAAAATTTGGAGCTTTTTTTGAATCAAGTGAATAAAAGGAATAAAGAGGTCGCGCTGGATGCCATCTTTATATAAATCCGCCGGCGGCCGGTTGGAGGTGAAGATGACGACCGTACCCTTGTCAAACAGCTCAGTGAACAGCCGGGAGAGCAGCATGGCGTCGGCGACGTCGTGCACCTGAAATTCATCAAAACACAGTACATGGCTTGCCGAAGCAATTTCATTGGCGACAATCATCAACGGGTCGAGACGATCTCCTTCGCGGCGCAGTTCGTGGATGCGTTCATGCACCTGCCGCATAAACACATGGAAGTGAATGCGCGCTTTTTTCCTGATCGGCAAGGCATCGAAGAACATGTCCATGATCATTGATTTTCCGCGCCCAACTCCACCATAAATATACATCCCATACAGTCTATTAGATGATGTTTTTCTATTGATGATTGAAGATAAAAAATTGCCGGATGAGCGGGTGAAATAGCCTTCCTGCGTGACGGTACGGAACATCTCCTGCAACGCCAGCACCAGCCGCTTCTGCTCCGGATCGGCGCTGATCTCACACTGATCGATGAGCTGTTGATAGCGGGAAAGTGGCGATTGCGGCATACGATTTCCTGTTGTGTCAATCGGTCAAATAGTAGATACCAACCCTATCTATAGGGAAACCGTATGACACACAAGACACCTTTACTGATGCGCACCGCCGAAGAGATGCGCCCTGTGCTTGAAGGCTGGCGAAAAGATGGCAAACGTATCGGCTTCGTGCCCACAATGGGTGCGCTGCATGACGGCCATATGAAGCTGGTGGACGCCGCCTGCCGGCAGTGTGATCACGTGGTAGCATCGATTTTCGTCAACCCCACACAATTCGGCCCAAACGAGGATTATTCCCGCTATCCCAGAAGCGTTGACCGCGATGTCGATCTGCTGGCCGAGCATGCCTGCGATATGGTGTTTCTACCCGATGTGCATACGATTTACCCGGAAGGATTCGATACCACCGTATCGGTCGGCAATCTCGCCAAGCCACTATGCGGCAATCACCGCGACGGGCATTTCGACGGGGTGGCGACCGTGGTCAGCATTCTACTGACAAGCGTGCGACCAGACACTAGCTTCTTTGGCGAAAAAGACTACCAACAACTATTAATTATCAAACGATTAAATAGAGATGTTATTAAACAAGGTGAAATAATTGGCGTGCCGACATTTCGTGAAGATGACGGGCTGGCCTATTCGTCACGCAACCAGTATCTTACCCCCGAAGAACGCGATATTGCCCCATCCCTTTATGCCGCGCTGAGCTGGGCCAGACAGTATCAGGGCAGCATGTCAGGGCACGAACTGGCCGGGCAAGCGAAGCAACAAATCCTCGATGCCGGGTTTGAAACACTTGATTATTGCGAGATACGCCATAAAGATACGTTGGAATTGTTAGACGACGATGTAACCGATGGCCGGATTTTTGCCGCCGCCTGGCTTGGCAGCACCCGGCTGATAGATAATGTGGCGATGAATGACGATGAATGACGACGCGATTTACCAAGAGTTTTTAGATGCGCAGGCGATCCTGAAAGGGCATTTCATCCTTTCTTCCGGCCTGCACAGCGATACGTATCTGCAATGCGCGCGCGTGCTGATGGACCCGAAACGCGGTGAAAAACTGTGCGCTGAATTGGCAACGCGCGTGAAAGCGGCACTGGATACGCCGGTGGATTATGTGGTGGCGCCAGCGATGGGTGGCGTGGTTGTCGGCTATGAAATGGCGCGCCAGATGGGGCTTCCCGGCATGTTCTGCGAACGCGTGGATGGGAGTTTTACCCTGCGACGCGGCTTTGAACTACCCAAAGGCAGCAACGTACTGCTGGTGGAAGATGTCGTGACGACCGGGAAATCATCGCTGGAAACCGTGGATTGCATTACCTCTTATGGCGCGACTGTGGTGGCCGAAGCATCCTTGATTGATCGTTCCGGCGGCACGCATGGACTGCCCTTCCCGTTGATTTCTCTGCTTTCTCTTGATGTACCATCTTACGAAGAAAGCGCCCTCCCCGATGAGTTGAAAGCGATTCCGGCCGTGAAGCCCGGAAGCCGCTGGCTGCAGACCGCATAGCATCTTATTGAGACTCATTTGCAGTATTTACTTGCACCCGTCATTCGATAATGATAATCATTATCATCTAAGGAGGCACTGCTTATGCTATCATTAAATTCCCACACCTCTTCCCGCCAACAACCTGATATTTCTCTTATTTTGTCCAAAACCTGCCTGCGGCGATGCTGCCCGGCGATCTTTGAGCATCATGAGGGGCATTTACTGCTGGTGCTAACACTGACGCATGAATGCGGCACACCGTATAAAGGGAGTTTTATAGTCGCGGTGCAGGATCTGCGAGAAAAATTGCATACGGAATGCGATGATATCGATGTCGGCCCCTACTCCCAGCTTTTAGCGCTGGAGGAATGCGCATGTCACGACGATGAGCCTGTCAGCCTCTATCTGCTGCCTGCAGACAGCCAACCGGAATCACGGGTGTATCACTAAAAATCAGGCGCTTTTTGCCGGAGAGATCACCATAATCATCTGGCGGCCTTCCAACGCCGGAGCGTGTTCGACCTTGATCTTCTCGCCGAGTTCCTCGCGGATGTCATCGAGCAGCTTTTTACCCAGCTCCTGATGCGCCATCTCACGACCACGGAAACGTAGCGTCAGCTTCACTTTATCGCCAGCATCGAGGAATTTATGCACACTGCGCATTTTGACCTCCAGATCATGCGTATCGATGCGCGGACGCAGCTTCACTTCCTTGACGGTTATGACCTTCTGCTTCTTGCGCGCTTCGTTGGCACGTTTCTGCTGGTTATACTTATACTTGCCGTAATCGAGGATTTTGCAGACCGGCGGCTCGGCATTGGGGGACACTTCCACCAGATCAAGCCCGGCAGACGCGGCACGTTGCAGCGCCTCATCACGAGACACAACACCGGCCATTTCGCCATTCTCATCTACTAATCGGATTTTTGCCGCTGAAATTTGTTCGTTAACGCGCGGCTCGTTAGGGCTTGGAGCACTCATGCGGATTTCTTCGCCATCATAAAGGTTACATCTCCCGTTGGATGATTTGTGGTTGAATTGTATCGTAAATTACGCATTTTCGCAATCATTCACGATGGGCTGCCTGTTCCCGGCATTTGCGCCTCTTCTACCAGTGATACAATAGCATCACTGAGAGGCAAGGTTTTTTGTTCCTGCGACCCAAGACGACGGATCGCTACGGTTTTCTCTTCCTTCTCGCGGTTTCCAACAGCGAAAATGACCGGCACTTTCATATCGGAATGCTCGCGCACCTTATAGCTGATCTTGTTGCTGGAGATATCTGCCTCCGCACGTAAACCAGCGGCTTTCAGGGCTTCGACCACTTCCAGCGCATACTCATCCTGATCGTTGGTGATGGTCGCCACCACGACCTGCAACGGCGACAGCCACAGTGGGAATTTCCCGGCATATTCTTCGATCAGAATACCGATGAAGCGCTCCAGCGACCCTAAAATGGCGCGGTGGAGCATCACCGGGCGGTGTTTATCGCCATCTTCACCAATATACGAGGCATCGAGGCGTTCCGGCAGCACAAAATCGAGCTGCAGCGTGCCGCATTGCCAGCTACGGCCAATGGAGTCACGCAGGTGAAATTCGAGTTTCGGGCCATAGAACGCGCCTTCATTCGGCTCAATGCTGTAGTCGAGGCCAACAGATTTCACTGCATCTTCCAGCGCCGCTTCAGCTTTGTCCCAGGTTTCATCGGAACCAGCACGGACTTCCGGACGGGTGGCGAGTTTTACTTTGACGTCCTTAAAGCCCAGTTCGTCATAGACTTCCTGCAGCAGCGAGCAGAAAGATTCGGTCTCAGAGAGAATCTGCTCTTCAGTACAAAAGATATGGGCATCGTCCTGCACCATCGCACGCACACGCATCAGGCCGTGCAATGCGCCGGATGCCTCGTTTCGGTGGCAGGAGCCAAACTCAGCCATGCGCAGCGGCAGGTCGCGGTAGCTTTTCAGTCCTTGCTTGAAAATCTGCACGTGACACGGGCAGTTCATCGGCTTGATGGCGAGGGTTTCGTCCTCTTCCTCATTATGGACGGTGAACATGTTATCACGGAATTTTTCCCAGTGGCCGGAGGCCTCCCATAATTTGCGGTCGACCAGCACCGGGGTTCTGACCTCGGTGTAGCCATTCTTGCGGATTTTCATGCGGACGTAGTTTTCAACCAATTGATAGAGCGTCCAGCCTTTATCGTGCCAGAAGACCTGACCGATAGCTTCTTCCTGCATGTGAAACAGGCCAAGCTGCTTACCCAGACGGCGGTGGTCGCGCTTTTCCGCCTCTTCGATCATGTGCAGATGCGCTTCCAGCTCTTTCTTGCTCGGCCATGAGGTGCCGTAGATGCGTTGCAGCTGCTTGTTGCGGCTGTCACCACGCCAGTACGCACCGGAGACTTTCTGCAATTTGAAGAACGGGCTGATCTTGTCCATATGGGTGACGTGCGGGCCACGACACAAGTCAATAAAGGCATCGTCGCCTTCGCCCTGACGGTAGAGCGAGATTTTGCCCACTTCGGTGGTATCGTCATCAGCGGCATTTTCAATCAGTTCGGCCTTATAAGCCTCACCGCGTGCACGGAACATAGCGATGGCATCGTCACGATCCCACATTTCGCGGGTGACGGAGAGCTTGCGCGCCAGAATCTCTTTCATCTTTTCTTCGATTTTCGGCAAATCATCGACCGAGATTGGCTCATCGAGATCGACGTCATAGTAAAAGCCGTTGTCAATAGTCGGACCGATGGCCAGTTTGGT
>JAUIJX010000042.1 GCA_030430795.1 Alphaproteobacteria bacterium
TAACGTTGCAATCATTACGTGAGGTGAATGTGACATCTTTGGGTGAAAAAAGAACTTGCGCTTCCTGTGGAGCAAAATTCTACGATCTTGGCAAAACGCCGATCGTTTGTCCCAAATGTTCTGCTACATTGAATATCGCGCCTGAAAAACCTGCCAAGCAACCGAAAAAGCCTTCTGAAGGCACGGTGAAGGTAAAAGAAGCCAAAAAAGTAACCCATATTGACGAGTTGGATGAAGATCTGGATCTGAGTGAGTTTGACTCGGATGATGAAGAAGTGTCTTCCGAAGACAGTCTGGAAACATTGGATGATCTGGACGAGCTTGAGGAAATGGGTGGGGACATCGAGTCGTTGTCGGAGCTTGAAGAGCGCGAGCGTGAAGAGGATCATATCAATAGTGACGACGCGGAAGAAGATGCCTTCATTGAGGAAATGGATCAGACAGAAACGCTGGTGGACAAGCCAGAAGACGACGATGGTGACGAGGACGACGACATCCTGAAAGAGGCGTGACCTCTCAGGCCAGCTCTACGTAATCCGCCATTACCTTCTTGCGCCCGGCCTTCTCAAACGAAATCTCCAGATTCCCGCCATTCTCGGAAATCACTTTGCCGTAGCCGAATTTCATATGAAAGACGCGTTTGCCCAGCAGGTTGCTGCCGGCCTGATAACGTGGTTCCGCGCGGCTGCTTTCGGAAAAAATCGTTTCAATTTCTTTTTGGAAGAGGCTGGGGCCTTTGGCGCGGCTGGCATAGACGCCGCCATCCAGAATATCGATATGACCTTCAGGCAACTCATCCAGAAAACGCGATGGAATGCTGGATTGCCACTGATTATAAATACGCCGGTTGGCTGCGTGACAAATATAAAGTGTATGCTTGGCGCGGGTGATGCCGACATAAGCAAGGCGGCGTTCTTCCTCCAGTCCCCGCGTGCCACTTTCATCCAGTGCCCGCTGATGCGGAAACAGCCCTTCCTCCCAGCCGGTCAGGAACACCGTATGAAATTCCAGTCCTTTGGCAGCGTGCAGCGTCATGATGCTGACCATATCCTGATTATCGGTATCCATAGTATCCGTTACCAGCCCGACATGTTCCAGAAATTCGGTGATGGATTCAAACTCACTCAGCGCCCGCAATAATTCCTGCAGGTTCTCCAGCCGCCCTTGTGCTTCGATGGTTTTCTCATTACGCCACATATCGTTGTAGCCGGATTGTTCCAGCACTTGTTCGGTCACTTCGTTCGGTGGTATGTCGCCGCACAACCGTCCCCAGCGTTCAATGTCCTGCATGAGGACACCCAGTGTATTGTTGGCTTTGCCTTTGAGTGATCCAGCCTGCAACAGTGCATTGGTGGCCTCGGTCAGCGAAGCATTCATCTGGCGTGCTTGCGTATGTAACTGCTCCAGCGTCGCTTTACCGATCCCGCGTTTCGGGGTGTTGATGATGCGCTCGAATGCTAAGTCGTCGCGTGGCTGTGTGATGATGCGCAGGTAGGCAATCGCATCACGAATCTCCATGCGCTCATAGAATCGCAACCCGCCAACCACCCGGTATGGAATGCCGAGCGTCAGGAAGCGTTCCTCGAAACCGCGTGTCTGAAATCCGGCGCGCACCAGCACCGCCATTTCCGACAGTGGTACGCGGTCGCGCTGTGCGGCTTCCACTTCTTCGCCGACGAAACGTGCTTCTTCCTGATCGTCCCACGCTGATTTGATGCGGATAGGCTCGCCGCCATCCGTATCCGTCCAGAGGGTTTTACCGAGGCGGCTTTCATTATGGCTGATGATGGCGGAAGCGGCGGCAAGAATATGTCCGGTAGAGCGATAATTTTGCTCCAAACGCACTACTTCGGCTCCCGGAAAATCGTTTTCGAACTTGAGGATGTTGCCGACCTCGGCGCCGCGCCAGCCGTAGATAGACTGGTCGTCATCTCCCACGCAGCAGATATTTTTGTGCCCGATCGCCAGCAGCCGCAGCCAGATATATTGTGCGACGTTGGTATCCTGATACTCATCCACCAGAATGTAACGGAAGCGCTGACTCACTTCCTGCAATATGTCAGGGTATTCAGAAAACAATGTCAGATTATGCAGCAGCAGATCGCCAAAATCCACGGCGTTGGAGCGCAGCAAGCGTTCCTGATAGCGCTCATAAAGCTTCAGTGCGGTGTTAGGCTGTGGATTGCCCTGCTGCTCAGTCGATACCTTGGCAGGGGTGAGGCCGCGGTCTTTCCACGATTGAATAATGTCCAGAATGCCTTTTGCTGGCGTTTGCTTGGTGTCGATATCCATCTCTGCCATCAACTGCTTCACCAGCCGCAACTGATCGTCCGCATCCAGAATGGTGAAGCTGGATGTCAGCCCGATCGCCTCGCCATAGCGGCGCAGAATGCGTGCGCCGATCGAGTGAAAAGTGCCGAGCCACATGCCCTGCGTGACATCTGCCGGGTTGATGTTATCCATCTGTACGCCGTCCAGCAGGAGGTGCTGTACGCGTTCGACCATTTCGCGCGCGGCTTTATTGGTAAATGTCACCGCGAGAATTTGTCCTGGAAATGCCCGCTTGCTCATGAGTAAATGCGCGATGCGGGTGGTCAGCACACGGGTTTTACCCGTGCCTGCGCCCGCCAGCACCAGCACCGGGCCTTCCGTTGCTTCCACGGCGGCGCGTTGTGCGGGATTCAGCACATCAAGGTACGAAGGCAAGTTGATGTTAATCTCTGGTGCGGTTATGGTCATTTTTGCGGATTAAAGCGGATAAACAAACGATGCACAAGCACGAACTCATCATACGTAGCGCCGAACCGGGCGATGAAGAAGCCATTGTCTGTCTGGCGCATGAACTGGCGATGGATGAAGGTGGTGAATCCCATGTCACGCCGGAAACAGTACGTCAGGATATGCTGGGCGATGCGGCGCGTTGTCAGGCGTTGCTGGCTGAGGAAAATGGCGAAGTCATTGGTATGGCGGTCTATTATCCGGGTTACGATCTGGAAACCGCATCGCATGGATATCATCTGGCAGATGTTGTGGTCACACGCCAGAAGCGCGGTAAAGGCGTTGGGTCGGCATTGATGAAAGAGGTGGCGGCGCGGGTATTGGCAGGAGGAGGTGTCTGGCTGTCGTGGACGGTGCTGCGTTCAAACAAAGGGGCCAGACATTTCTACGCACGCGTGAAGGGGGCATCCGTTGATGTAGACTTCATGGCCATCGGTAAAAACGGGCTGACGAGGCTGGCTAAAAAGTAACGTAAACCCAAGAACCACAGCGATTTACAGTAGATTTGCGTTCCTCGCTTGACAGTTGCCTTGCGGCACGGGATGATTAAAGAAATGATAAGAAATTGTCAGTACAATTAACTGCATCAATTCGGCAAACAATACACAAATTTCTGACGGCTCTTTGGAGGGAGTATGCGCTTTTTTATTGCTGTTTTAGGGGTGGTTGCGTTGCAAATGGCATGGCTCTCGCCAAACGCGGCCGAAGCGGCAAATAACAAACATGCGGCACTGGTAATGGACGCAGACACCGGCGCAGTCATGTTTGAAGAAAACGGCACGGCCAAGCGCTATCCGGCCTCCCTGACCACAATGATGACTCTCTACATGCTGTTTGACGCCATGCGTGCTGACAAAGTCAGTCTGAGCACGAAAATGACGGCGTCGAAAAAAGCCGCCTCTCAACCGCAGACCAATGTCAGCCTGCGTCCGGGCGATAAAATCAGTGTAAAAGATGCGATCAAGGCGCTGATTGTCCGTTCTGCTAACGATGTTGCCGTTGTGGTAGCAGAACATCTGGGGCGTACCGAATGGAATTTCGGTGTCATGATGACATCTAAGGCGCGCGAATTGGGATTGAAAAACACGGTGTTCCGTAATCCGCAGGGCCTGCCGGATAACCGCCAGTATACCACCGCGCAGGACATGGCAATTCTGGGGGCTGCGCTTCGCCGGGATTTTCCACAATATTATAATTCCTTCAGAATTCAGGAATTCACTTTCAAAGGGCGCCTCTACAAGGGACATAACCGTGTGTTGGGGCGTTTCGCCGGCGTAGACGGCATTAAAACGGGCTACATTCGTGCCTCAGGCTTCAATCTGGTCAGCTCCGTCAAGCGTGACGGTTTCAATATTGTTGCAGTCGTTATGGGAGGTAATTCCGGTGCATCTCGTGACGATTACATGGTCTCACTACTGGACCGTACATTCGTCCAGTTGGATAAGATTAAAGACCGCCCGCGCTATATTGCGACGGCGCCACTGCCGGAAATGAATCCACGTCGCGCGGAAGCTGAGCGTTTGGCGGCGTTGGGGCTGGTGCAAGGTCAGCAAATGGCCGATGCACAGCAGGCAGAAAAGCCGCGTCTGCAGGTAATGATGGAAGAAAAAGCTGCGGATCAGGCGCGTCAGGCGCAAGCACCAAGCTTTTCATTGAGTTTTGATGATGGCGAAGACGATCAACCGGCACAAAAAGCAGCGCCGCCGTTGTTCCGTGCAGACTTTGTGCCGCCGAAAGCTCCGACGCCAGCACCATTGCCACCGAAAGGCACGCTGGATTATCAATATGCCATGTTGCAGCAGGGAAGCGCTAACCCGGCTGAGTCTGCGCCATTAGCACCATCAGCGGGTGGCAAAGACTGGGGTGTCCAGGTTGGGGCATTCCGCCAGGAATATCAGGCACGCGCCGCTGTGAAGAAGGTGTTCAATCTGGTGCAGCAGGATGTCAAAGACGCCTACATCACCATTTCCAGTCAGGGGCGTCCGAAGCCGACTATTCACCGCGCACGTCTGGGAAACCTCTCGCGCGAGCAGGCAGGGGCGGTCTGCCAGAAACTCATTTCCATGAATGAGTCCTGCTTCCCGGTACGCATCAACTAGAAATATTATTATATTTCAGTATTTTATTTTTATATTTTATAGCAATTGTCACAAAACTGTCATATTTCTTTTTCGCATTCCGTAGTATAATGCAAATAGAAAGGTGTACCTAAATATGGCATCCGACGAAGAAGTATTCGCAACACAGCAATCTCAAACGCCGCTTTTTGATAAAATGGCAGCGGCTGTAGGTAAGGGCTTGGACTATCTGATCAATGACGTTCTGATAGGGACTGTTGGTGGCTGGATGGATAAGCACGTAACGGCAGCAAATATAATGGATAAGGGCAGCAACATGATGGCGGGTGTATCTGCATCAGTAAGTAATGCCATGCCGGAGATGCCATCATTGGGGCGAGGTAAATCTTCACCTGAAAGGTCTGCTACACAGGCAATTGAGCCGTCTATTCAGCAGGAAGTATCGCTCTCACCGGCGCCTGTCAGAGAAACCGAAGATCTAGGTACACCGGAACAAAGCACCTATGCAAGTTTGGTAGAAAACGTCAATCTGGCGCATTGTAATGGTTTGGCTTGCGCGGACGCACATGAGGCAGACCTCAATAACCTGTCAACGGCAGGTGTCGCCATGAATAAGGAGCAAACGGTCAATCGTGGCTCCTCGGTAATGGTTTAGAGCAGTTCCCAAAATATTTTAGAACGGTGACAGGACGTCAATGACCTGATGACCCCAGCGCGGCTGTTGCATATCCATCAGCTGTCCGCGCCCACCGTAATTGATGCGTGCCTGAGCAATCTGAGAAGAATCAACCGTATTCTCAGAATTAATGTCCTCCGGACGGATCACCCCGGCCACAGAGATTTCGCGAATCTCATAGTTCACACGAATTTCCTGCGTGCCTTCAATCACGTAGTTACCATTCGGTAGTACTTGCGTAATAAGCGCGGCAATTTCTGTTTCGATTTTCTCTTCACGTTCCACTTTGCCTTCGCCATCGTTCGTAGTGCTGCCGCTAATATCGAACAGGCTTTCTTTGTTCGGTGAGCCCGGAGTGATTGTGCCGAACAGTGTTTCTAGGCCATACACATCCGGTGCGCCGACATTCTCCTGCGAATCACGGGAACGTTCGGTCTGGTTATCCAGTTCGGCTTTGTCTTTGATCTCGATTTTCACTTTCAGAATATCGCCGACGCGGCTGGCGCGCTGGTCACGGAAGAATGCGCGAGAGCCCGGCTGCCACAGAGAGTTGGCATATTTTTTATGCTCCGGTGTGGCATCAGGCATTGGCCAGGTCATTGGCTGGTAGGTCGGGCGACTCACCGGGTCTTCGACCTTGGAAAGCGGTGGCTGTTGGCCGACCTGTTCCAGTTTATCGAGGGTAGATGCGCAGGCCGTCAGCATCAAGCTGCTGGCTGCGATCAGGCTACTGGTAATAAAAAAGTGACGCATGGACTCCTCCTGTCTCCTTTATTCAACGTGTACGGGCGATCCGACGATCACCTCATTAGCGGACGAAATGCGCGCCTGAATAATGGTGCCACTATCGTGGTTCTTCACGCGAATCTGGTCTCCCAGCGCGCCATCTTCCAGTGCTTCGCCAATCGTACTGATTTTCATGAATGGTGTGTGGTAGCGCATATGCACCATATTGCCTTTGGCCAACACATCCGGGTCTTGCAGTTCGTCGACACGTACCGGACGATTTTTGGAAATCAGGCGGCGTGGTGTCTTGCCGATGATCTTACGCACATCGATGATCGTATCTTTGCGCACGCGGTCGGCGGCATAGGCAATCTGATCCAGGTCCTCGGCCGTGATGATATCGCCATTATGCATACGGTGCTTGATAATCGGCACCATCAGCATTTCTTCATAACGCCCGCTTACCGGCATTGCGCTTAACACTGCTTCATCCTCAAGAATGAACAGGTTGGCGCTCCAGCGACCGGTTGCGTCATCAAACTCCAGCGTTTTCACCCCAATGGACAGTGGTCGCTTATGCCGGTACAGCGTGGGGTTTCGGTAATTGGTAATGGTAGCGGATACAATATCAGCGGCGCCGTCTTCTTCCAGCAAATGGGCAATGGCTTTTTCCGCATCCTGAAGCGTCACCTGAAAGTCTCCCTCGCCAATCACCTCAGTTGATGACGATTCGGTAGCGTTCGCCTGACTGAACGTCAGCGCGAGGGATAAGATCATTCCAAGTAGAACTGGCTTCATGGTTGTATTCCTCCGTTACTCCTTACGCTTACGCTGACTGGTTCAGGGTCTGCAGCATCTCATCGGATGCGGTGATGACCTTGGAGTTCATCTCGTAAGCACGTTGCGCCACGATCAGTCCGGTGATTTCCTGCACCGGATCGACGTTGGCATTTTCGATATAGCCTTGCAGCAGGCTACCGAAGCCCGGGTCTGCAGGTAATCCTTCAATAGCCGGGCCGGATGCCTCGGTTTCCATGAATAAATTGTCACCCAGTGCTTTCAGGCCGGCATCGTTGATAAACGTTGCCATTTCCAGCTGGCCGAGATTGATCGGCTCAATCTGGTCGTCCAGGCTCACTTCCACTTCGCCGAAACGGTTGATGCTGATGGATACGGCGTCATCAGGCACAGCGATGTTCGGTGCCACGATATAGCCTTCGCTGGTCACGATCTCACCTTCTGGGCTAAGCTGGAACGTACCGTCGCGCGTATAGGCGTTCTCACCGTTTGGCAACTCAATGATAAAGAAACCGCGTCCCTGAATGGCCACATCGAGAGCAGATTCGGTTTGCTGCAGCGTGCCTTGCGTATGGTTCCGATAAATCGAACCGGTTTTCACACCCAAACCAACCTGAATACCCGTCGGGACAATCGTGCCGGTATCGGAAGAGTTCGTGCCCACCCGTTTCAGATCCTGATAAATCAAATCCTGAAACTCGGCGCGTTGACGCTTATAACCGGTCGTTGTCTGGTTGGCGAGGTTGTGGGAGATCGTATCAACATTCAATTGTTGAGCGCGCATCCCTGTTGCTGCAATATTAAGTGATCTCATGGTGTCTCTCTCCTAATTATCCCTGTTGTTGTGCGTAAACGTTGCTGGCCTTGCGTTGCAGATCGTACATGACCTCAATGAATTTGGCGGTACTGGTGGCGCTGCGTGACAGCTCTACCAACTCGACAATTTCCTGAACGCCGGAGACATTCGAATCCTCGATGGCTCCATGCACAACGCGTGAATTAATGGCAGGCTGTGGTGCCTGATCTGTTTTAAAAATGTTGTTTCCAACCTGAGTCATAAATTGTTGATTAGCGAATTCCACCACACCAAGTGTCCCTCGCTCTTCACCATCGACGGCAATATTTCCTGCTTCACCGATGACGATATTTCGATCCTGTGCGCCAAATTCAATGCGTTGACCGCCTTCATCCAGCACCGGGAAACCCTCTGGCGTAATCAGAATGCCGTTGCCATCCAGTTGAAAGTTACCCGCGCGCGTGTAACGTTGCCCTTGCGGCGTCTCTACCACGAAGTAGCCATCGCCGTTAATGGCGACATCCAATGCGCCGCCGGTGCTTTTGATTGGGCCGTCCATCGTGTTACGGTACGACTGAATATCCTGCGCAAATGCATTTTTGGTGGCGCGGTCGTGCTTCACGATATAATCGTCGAACAGCAGGTGTTCCGACTGAAACCCTGTCGTGTTTGCATTAGCGACGTTATTGGCGACCATATCCATCTTCCGAAAGAGGGCGGTCTGTCTGGAAAGGGCGATGTAAACACTATTATCCATCTGTAATCCTTGTGACGCGTTAATTATAATTCGTCCATCACAATGCATGAACTGTGCCAGTTGTGTATAATGCTAATTTTATGTTTATTTATGAATAGGATGACTGGTGTGGAATTTGCTGTATGTAAAATGTGCCTAAAACCACACGCGCATGAGATTAATGCATCGCCCGATGAATAGGAAAATTTTGCTTGTTGTGTAAGATAACCAAGGACTTTATAAATGTTGTCACAATATGAACAACTATTGGTAAAGCATAGATATGGCGGACGACGAAAGCACCGAAGACTTCGATGATGAAATGGACGAGGAGAATCCCAAAAAAGGGAAACGACTCATTCTGATTATAGCGGTTGTGTTATTGCTGGTGGCAGGTGCTGGCGCTGGGCTGTATTTTTCTGGTATGATCCCGATGGGCGGCGAGCATGAAGAAGCGGCGGCAGAAGAATCTGACGGTGAGCATGCTGAAGGTGGTGAACATGGTGATGGCCACGGAGAGGCGGCTAAAGCATCTGGCCCGACCTATTACCAAATGCCGGAATTTATTGTAAACCTGAACACTGGCGGTCGTGGCACCAGTTTCCTGAAAATGAAAATCACACTGGAGCTGCCATCGGAAGCGATGGTGCTAAAAGTCGATGCTATCCAGCCACGTATCGTGGATAGCTTTAACACTTACTTACGAGAACTGCGCGCCAGTGATCTTTCCGGGTCGGCGGGATTATACCGTCTGCGGGAAGAAATGCTGATGCGTATTAATAAGGCACTGCACCCGGATCAGGTAAACGATATACTTTTCGAAGAAATCATTGTACAATAATAAGCGCCTGAAATGTTAAGAAGAATGAAGCGGCAAGCGTATGGCAGAAGACGATAATCAGGAAGGCGAAGAGCCAATCGATAATGAGGCGGCGGCCGCAGAATGGGCGGCGATGCTGGATGATGAAGAAGGTGGCGATGATGCCGCCGGCGAGGCTGATGCTGCGCCGGAAGCGGAAGCCCCGGCTGCGGAAACACCCGCAGAAGCTGCTGCAGAAAGTGGCGATGGTAGCGAAGAGCGTGTTCTGAATCAGGATGAAATCGATCTGCTGCTCGGTTTCGACTCCGCTGGTGACGATGACGAATCCAATAACGGTATTGAGGCAATCCTTGGCAAGGCGTTGATGGCGTATGAGAAGCTGCCAATGCTCGAGGTTGTCTTCGACCGTATGGTGCGCATCCTGTCATCTTCTCTGCGTAACTTTACCTCGGACAACGTGGAAGTGAGCGTCGATTCTATGACCTCACTGCGTTTTGACGATTATCTGAACTCCATCCCGCTGCCGGCCTTGCTGGTGGTGTTCCGTGCGGTGGAATGGGAAAATTTTGGCCTGATCACGGTGGATAGTTCACTGATTTACTCCATTGTGGACGTGTTGTTGGGTGGCCGACGCTCCAACCGCCCGATTCGTGTGGAAGGGCGCCCATACACCACCATTGAGCAGGACCTGGTGAAACGCCTGGTGGATGTGGTGCTGGCCGATATGAGCTCCGCCTTCGATCCGCTGAGCCCGATTACCTTCCAGCATGAGCGTCTGGAGAACAACCCGCGCTTTGCCACCATTACCCGCCCGAACAACGCCGCGCTGTTGGTGAAATTGCGCATCGACATGGATGATCGCGGCGGTGTCGTTGAAATTCTGCTACCGCATGCGACGCTGGAGCCGATCCGTGACCTGCTGATGCAAATCTTCATGGGTGAGCGTTTTGGTCAGGATTCCGTATGGGAGAAACACTTAGGTGAAGAAGTGAAGATGACAGATGTTGATCTTCGTGTTATCCTCGACGAGAAAAAAATACCGATTGGCGACGTCATGAACTTCAAAGTGGGTAGCACCATCATGCTCGATGTCAATCCAAACTCGGAAGTATCCATCAAATGTGGAGATTCCGTGGTGACAAAAGGAAAGATCGGGAGGATAGGCGATAAGATGGCTGTATCCGTAACCGAAGCCGTTGCCAGCAGGCAGAAAGAACTGTTATGACCAACATCGTGTTTTCATTGTTGTTAGATGCCGTGGTTGCCGGTTTGCTTGGCATAACCATCATCTATTGCTGGAAGCTGAATAAGCGCATTCGTATCCTGCAGGACAGTAAGAGTGAACTGGCGCAGTTGATCGAGAAGTTTGATGAGTCAACACAGCAGGCAACGCGTAGCATCAATGAAATTCATACCGTGAGCAAGAAGATCAACGAAAGCATCAAGGCACGTGTGGAAAAGGCAAATTACATCGCCGATGACCTTGCATTCATGATCGAAAAGGGTAACAAACTAGCCAGCCGCATGGAGCATGATATTTCCGATACGCGCAAGAAGGTGAGCGGCCCGGCAAAACCGGAATCGCGTGCTGAAGCAAGACCAGGTCGCGTAACCGCAACGCGTCGCCGTCCGGAAGGCCGTGATGAGCTGATCGCGGAAGGAAATTCGCCGGGAGCAGCGGAAGAGGAAGATACTCGCCGGACGAGAGCTCGTCCATCGGCGGAAACAAAAGATAAAAGAGCAGGGGCACTCGAAGGAATGCTTGAGAAGATTTCTGCCGGTAAAACAGAGAAAAAGGAAGGCGCTGCTACGGGCCGTAAGGTGCGTGCCGGGGTGAGGTTGAGGAGTAAGACCGAGCAGGAGCTCTATGACGCTCTCAAAACCGAACACTAGGAAGGATTCATGCCTGTATCATTCATCGCATCGCTGATTCGTTTTCGTATTATTCCGTTGACCATTGTTTTCTCCTGCATGCTGCTGGGCGTGAAGGTCTATGATCTGGCGGTCGGCACCAATGAACTTTCACGTATGCTGATTGCCGGTGAGGCAATTGCTGTGCCGTCTGAAGAACCTGCCGAAACGGAAATGGCAGAAAAGGAAGAGCAGTCAGCCGAAGAGGCAAGTGCTGAAAAAGAAGGGGAGGAGGCATCTGCCGAAGCAACGGCAGAGGAGAAGAAGGGTGAGCAGGAGTCAGCCAGCCTCAAGCAGGATGAAGACCCCATGAAGCATATCAGTGAGAAGAAGCATTTCTCACAAATCGAACTGGATATCCTGCAAAGCCTGTCAGAACGACGTGACGAATTGTCAAAATGGGAAGAAGAAATCCGCATGAAGGAGAATCTTCTGGAAGCAACGGAGATCCGTATCAATAAGAAGATTGATGAGATCAAGCTGCTGGAAGAGAGTGTGCGAGAGATTCTGGAGCAATATGACGAGCACGAAGATGGTAAGATTCGTAGTCTCGTCAAAATCTACGAAAACATGAAAGCCAAAGAGGCGGCGCGTATATTTGACGAAATGGAGTTGCCGGTGCTGCTGATGGTGGTCGATCGCATGTGGGAACGGAAAGCCGCGCCGATTCTCGCAAAAATGGACCCGAAAAAAGCCAAGCAACTGACAGTGGAACTGGCGGAGCAGCGTAAAACCATGGACGACTCCCGCAAGGCGCTTGATAACAACTAATCACGGCCGTGACGACTTCTCCCATCCATATCGACAGGCTGTGTAAAACCTACCGTATTTACCGCCGCCCGGAACATCGCCTGTTGCAGAGCTTTCTACGTGGCCGCAAACATCTCTTCCGTGAGCATGGACGCCTCGTCGACGATCACCGTCTCGGCAACGAACTCACCTGGGTCC
>JAUIJX010000043.1 GCA_030430795.1 Alphaproteobacteria bacterium
GCTTCATCGCCACCTTCAGCTCTTCCTTGCGCGGCGGAGGCGAGAATTTTTCCGCCTGCTGGACAATCACATCTTCCAGCGCGGCAGCCTTCTCTTCCGGCTCCACTGCTTTCTTCGGCTCCAGCTTTTTAGCTGTTTCTTCCGGGGCCTTGGTCACTTCTTCCGCTTTGCGTGCGCTCTCAGAAATCAGTGAGGCGGCATCGGCAGCCTTTTCCTTTACCTCTGAGACTTCTTCTTCCGTCACTTCCTTGGCTTCACCGAGAGAGGTGCCGGGATGAATGCGGTTATTGATCCAGCTCGAGGTATCCTGCGCGGTTTCGGCAGAGACATTACGCTCGGCAATCGGCTCTTCCGGTGACGGCAGCAAGCGCTCCACATTCGGTTTGGAGGTATGATCATCGGCGATGATGCGGTTATAGACTTCTTTATCCTGATGCGGGAACTCCATGCCGCCCCGCTCTTCCGGCTCTTCACGCATCGGCGCGGTGTCCGGTTCCACCATCAGCAGTTCGCCATCTTCCGCTACATCGTCGGTGCTGGTACGGTAGGCGTACCACGCCAGACTAAAAAACCCAAACACGACCAACAGCACCACCACCACTGACATCCAGCGCAGCCCATCGGACTCATACAGCTCTTCCAGTGATTCATCTTCCGGTGCGTCGTAATCATTCCGCATGATATACTCCTCGTTCTCAACGCATTTCTTCTACCGGCTCCACGCCCAGCACGGTGAGGCCGGATGCGATGACCGTTGCGACCGCCCGAGCCAGCGCCAGGCGCGCAATACTACCATCTATAGCATCTTTTTGGATAAAACGAAGCGATATATTGTCATTGCCGAGGTTCCAGAAACTATGAAACGCCGCGGCCAATTCCTGTAGATAGTATGCCACACGATGCGGTTCGTAATGGATGGCTGCGGCCTCAACCACGCGTGGCCATTCCGCCAGTTTCTTGAGCATTGCCAGCTCTTCTTCGCTGGCCAGCAGCGCCACTTGTGCATCCGTGGGGCTGCAGGACGGTTCCACCGCCTCCGGCAATTGCTCTTCTGCCATGCGAATCAGCGACTTACAGCGCGCATGCGCGTATTGCACATAAAAGACCGGGTTGTCTTTGGATTGCTCAGTGACTTTGGTGAGGTCGAAATCCAGCGGTTGCTCCGGCTTACGGGTCAGCATGATGAAACGCAGCACATCCTTACCCACCGCTTCCAGTACATCGCGCACGGTAGTGAAGGTGCCTGCCCGTTTGGACATCTTGATCGGCTGGCCGTCTTCCATGAACTTCACCAACTGACAGAGTTGCAGACGGATATCCGCCAGCCCATCGCTCAAGGCGCTGACAGCGGCCTGCATACGTTTGACATACCCGCCATGATCGGCGCCGAGGATCAACACCTGCTTAGCGAACCCGCGATTCAGCTTGTCTTCGGCATAGGCGACATCGGCAGCAAAATAGGTCCAGCTGCCATCATTCTTTTTCAATGCCCGGTCGGTGTCATCGCCGAAATCAGTGGTTTTAAACAAGGTCTGCTCACGCGGTTCCCAGTCATCCGGCAGCTTGCCCTTCGGTGGTTCCAGCACGCCTTTATAGACCAGCCCTTTGGTCTCCAGCTTGGCAAGCACCTCTGCAACCCGCCCAGCGTCGTGCAGGCTTTTCTCCGAGGTGAAGACCTCATGCTCAATGCCCATATCAGCAAGGTCGGTGCGGATCAGTTCCAGCATCTTTCCCACCGCGAACAGGCGAATTTTCGGCAACCATTCGGATTCATCCGCCTGCGCCAGACCATCGCCATACTCGGCTTTCAGCGCTTCGCCGACCGGTATCAGATAATCCCCCGGATACAGCCCCTCCGGAATTTCACCGATCACCTCGCCCAGCGCCTCGCGGTAACGCAGGAAGGCCGAGCGCGCCAGCGTATCGATCTGACCGCCCGCGTCATTGACGTAATATTCCTTGGTAACGGCAAACCCGGCTTTGCTGAGTAGATTGGCCAATGCATCTCCGACCACAGCACCGCGCGCATGGCCAATATGCAGCGGCCCGGTCGGGTTGGCTGAGACATATTCCACGTTGATCTTCGCCGTTTCACCGATGGCAGAGTCGCCGTAAGCTAATCCGGATGACAGCATTACCGCCAATTGCTTCTGCCAGAATTCCGGCGCGAAGCTCATATTGATAAAGCCCGGCCCAGCGATGGAGGCTTCCCTGACTTCTTCCAGCGCCTCGATCTTGCTGACCAGCTGTTCAGCCAGTTGGCGCGGATTGATGCCTGCACGTTTACACAGCACCATCGCGGCATTGGTGGACATATCGCCATGAGAAGCATCGCGCGGCGGCTCCACCGTCACCGGGTCGAACCAGCCCTGCGGACAGGCATCTGCCGCCAGAACACTCTCACATATAACTTTAATATTTTCTCTTAATTGACTGAAAACATTCATCTTTTAATCCACAACATTCATCTCGAATACGCGCTGGTATTCCTGCATGGCAAAACGGTCGGTCATGCCTGCCACAAAATCCGCCACTAACCGCGCCGTCTCTCGCGAGCCAGCCTGACCCGCCGCACTTCGCCATTCATCCGGCAGGCATTCCGGTTCGGCATGGAAGAACAGGAACAGCTCCTTCACCATGCGCTTGGCTTTGCTGGTCATGCGGTTGACCTTGTAATGGCGGTACATGTTTTTCATCAGAAACGCCTTCAGGATACGGTTGGATTCCACCAGCTCATCCGAGAATGCCACCAGCGGCTTGCCAAAATGCCGGACATCGTCCGCCGTTTTCACCTGCCCCTGCTCGACACGGCGCACGGTTTCTTCAATCAGGTCAGTAACCATGCGATTGATGACCCGGCGAATCACCTCATGAATCCGGCGACGCTCATCCAGCCCCGGATAGGCGGAGTCCACCGTATCCATCACCTCGCAAATCACCGGCACTTCGGCGAAATCGTCGATAGTGAACAGCCCGGCACGGATACCGTCTTCAATGTCGTGGTTGTTATAGGCGATATCGTCGGCCAGCGCCGCCACCTGCGCCTCAGCACTGGCATAGGTCGCCAGCTCCAGATCGTGCTTCGCCACGTATTCCTGAATCGCTTCCGGCACCGGCTTGTCATTTTCGCCACCGATCAGCGGCCCGTTATGCTTGGCCACGCCTTCCAGCGTCTCCCAGGTCAGGTTTAACCCGTCAAAGTCGGCATAGCGCTGCTCCAGATGCGTCAGGATACGGATTGCCTGCGCGTTATGGTCAAAGCCACCAAACTCCTCCATAACCTCACAGAGTGCGTACTCTCCAGCATGCCCGAACGGTGGATGCCCCAGATCATGCGCCAGCGCCAGCGCTTCCGCCAAGTCCTCGTTTACCCCCAGCGCACGGGCAATGGAGCGCGCCAGCTGCGCCACTTCCAGACTATGCGTCAGACGGGTGCGGTAATGGTCGCCCTCATGATTGACAAAGACCTGCGTTTTATACTCCAGCCGCCGGAATGCCGCCGAATGGATGATACGGTCACGGTCGCGCTGAAACACGGAGCGCGAATGGCATTCTTCTTCCTTATACAGTCTTCCGCGAGACTGCGCCGGATCACAAGCAAAGCTGGCAAGGTTATACTGCATGCCCGCAAGCTAGGCTCTGCTTACGATTATTTGAAGGTTTTGTTGCTGGCGAATATTGTTGATTCGCGAGGCAAAGCGCACAGTGCGTAGCGGTGCTACGATCAAGCGCTTTAACAATGCGAGCGGCAATATTCGCCGCAACCCAAAGGGCCATGGCTGACTTTGCCGATAAACAGCAAAAAACCTCTTCCCCGTAGGCCCGCTACGCGGTGCAAAATTTTTCTTGTTTCTCAACAAAGTCATACACATGGCAAAATCCTTGAAATAATCGTAAGCAGAGCCTAACGACACCCTTGGCAAACGGCAAGAAATTTGTGATGTCACACTTGCCGCAAGCGCCTATTGCGCCTATATTTAAGTTATGGACACACAGGAAACTATCGGGGTATCCCCCAGCGCCGCAGCGCGTATCGCCAAGTTGCTCAGCCAAGAGCCGGAACCGGGCACCCGTTTCCGCGTTTCGGTGCAGGGCGGCGGCTGCTCCGGGTTTCAGTATCATTTTGACTTCGATACCAACCCGCCAGCAGATGATGATATCCTGATCGAATCAGACGGTGCACGGGTGGTAATCGACGAGGCCTCGCTCGGTTTCGTGAAAGGCTCGGTGATCGACTATGTCGATGAGCTAGGCGGTGCTTTCTTCGAGATCAAGAACCCCAATGCCACTGCCTCCTGCGGCTGCGGCAATTCCTTTTCGGTCATGTAGTCGTGACCAGCATCGTCACCTGGAACATCAATTCCATCCGGCCACGCCTGCCGCATTTGCTGGATTTCATCGATCAGCATGCCCCGGATATCCTGCTGCTGCAGGAAACCAAGGTGGAAGACGATAACTTCCCACTGATGGAGATCGAGGATAAGGGCTATAATGTCGCTGTGAAGGGACAGAAAACCTATAATGGTGTGGCGATCCTTTCCAAATACCCACTGGAAGATGTCTGCACTCAGCTGCCCGGTGACGATAGCGACGAACAGGCACGCTATATCGAGGCGGTGGTCAGCCTGCCGGAGAAAGCCGTGCGCGTGGCATCCATCTATGTGCCGAATGGGCAATCACCGGATTCCGACAAATTCCAGTATAAAATGCGCTTCTTCGATCGGCTGCAGGCACACGCCACGGCATTACTGGATTACGAAGAGGTATTGGTACTGGGCGGTGATTACAACGTCGCCCCGGCACCAGAGGATGTCTACGACCCCAAAAGCCTCGACGGCACGGTCTGCTTCCACCCGGCGGAGCGCGAGAAACTGCACACGCTGCTGCATCTGGGACTCTACGATGCATTCCGCCTGCGCCACCCGGATGAACATGCGTATAGCTGGTGGGATTATCGCGGCAATGGATTCGCCAATGATAAAGGGCTGCGTATTGATCATTTGCTGCTGTCGCCTGAAGCAGTCGATTGTCTGGATGAGTGTACGATTATCCGGGATGAACGCGCCAAGGAAAAACCTTCCGACCATGCGCCTGTGATGTGCCAACTGGCAGCCTAGAATCCTGTATCGATCGGCTCTTCGCGTTTCGGTTCCTGCGGTGGCTCCGGTTGCGGTTGCGCCACCGGCTGTTGCATCGCTTGCGGCTGAGGTTGTGGTTGTGGCTGTTCTACTGGGCTGGCGGCCGGAGGTGCCGGAGTAACGGCGGCATAATTGAGCCCGGCAGTGGTATTACCCGTACCCGGCAGCGGCAATACTTTATTCCGCCCCGTGTTCTTCGCGTCATAGAGCGCCACGTCGGCACGCTTAACCAGATCCGCCGCCGTATCCCCTGCAAGGTTCAGGTTAGACAGTCCGATACTGGTGGTCTTATTGATAGTGTCTACCTCATGCGTCACTTTGAATGCATGCGCTTCCACCGTTTTGCGCATCCGTTCGGCCACTTCGTATGCGGCCATTTCATTGGTTTCCGGCATTAGCACCACGAATTCCTCGCCACCGAGGCGAGCCGCGAGGTCAGAACTACGGGATGATGCAATGATGATTTCCGCCAGTTGCTTCAACACCTCATCACCGACATCATGTCCGTAATTGTCGTTCACTTCCTTGAAGTGATCCATGTCCATGATCAGCAGGGAAAGCGGCTTCTTATTTGCCAGTGCCTGATTGATCACGTTGTGCATGTGGGTGTCCAGATAATGGCGGTTATACAGCCCGGTGAGCTGATCGGTAATCGCCATCGACAGGCTGGTTTGGTAATTGGATTTCAGCGCTTCCTGATATTTCTTCCGGCGAATCTGTGTCTTGATGCGGGCGATCATCTCGTTCTCATCAATCGGCATGATGAGATAGTCGTTCATGCCAAGCTCCAACCCCTTGAGCATAAGATCACGATCCTCTTCTTCCACCAGCATAACAATCGGCACGTGGCGGATATCATCGATATTTTTAAGCTGAGTTGCCAGCCGCAATCCGTCCATATCGGAAAGCTGGGTGCTGACCATAATCAGATCGATATTGGCGCCGTCTCTCTCAATCGTCTCCCTCGCTGCTGCCGGGTCAGAAATGATTTCGACACTGTAGGCATCCGATAGATTATCCTCAATCTGCTTGCTCTGCACCATATCGTCATCAATCAGCACAATACGCGAGCCGGAAACATCCGACGTAAAGGAGTTCTGGTTTTCATTGACCACCCCCATTTCCTGTCCGGTTTTATCTCGCAGACGCAACTCGTCCAGCAGCACTTTGATGCGTACCAGCGAACGCACGCGCGCGAACAGCGCGGTATCATTGATCGGTTTGGTGATAAAGTCGTCGGCACCTGACTCCAGCCCATTTACGCGGTCCGAGACATCGCTGAGCGCCGTTACCATCACCACCGGAATATGTGAGATCGAGGCATCCGCCTTCATCTTTCGGCACGCTTCAAACCCGTCCATACCGGGCATCATCACATCCAGCAATACCAGATCAGGCTTATGCGCCTTGGCCTGTTCAATGGCTTCAAAGCCGTTCTTTGCCGTGATGACGTCGTAATATTCGCCGGTTAGTTTTGCTTCAAGCAGCTTGATGTTGGCGGGCACATCGTCGACAACCAGAATCAATGCTGTCATCGGCCTCAGGCCTCCACGCGCTGTTCTTCATTCAAGAAGCGCTTTACCGCCTGCAGAAAATCACCAATAGAAATAGGTTTGGAAATGTATGCCTCGCACCCGGCGCGCAGTATTTTTTCCTCGTCGTCCTTCATTGCGAAGGCAGTCACTGCGATGATGGGAATATGGCAGATGCTTTCATCTGCTTTGATGCGTTCGGTTACTTCAAGCCCGGAAATCTCCGGCAGTTGAATATCCATCAGGATGAGATCAGGCAATTCGTTACGGGTCAGGTTGATCGCCTCGTGACCCTCTTTGGTCTCGATGGTATCGTACCCGTTCGCATTCAATAAATCACGGAAGAGCTTTAGATTTAAATCGTTGTCTTCCACGATCAGAATTTTTTTCTTTTCTCCAGCCAAACTACTCACTCTTACTACGGTTTGCTGCACAACTACGCCTGCTCATTATTATGGGATTTGCTTATTAACTAGCAATACTTATCCTCTATTATTAGCATGGCATGTGTTAAAAATGTCTTTACGGATGAGCAGGCAGACACCCTTTTTATCTATTCCTCGTCAAACCGCTGATTTATTAGGCTTACCAAGGCTTCCAGCGCTTTCTCCGCATCCTCTCCCTCGGCATTCAACAGCAATGCAGTACCTTTATCCGCCCCCAGCATCATCAAACCAAGGATAGACCCGGCAGATACCGGCCCGGCATGTTCATCATCAGCCGCCGCTGCATCTCGCGACACCTGTATTTTTGCAGTATATTCCGATGCCGTATTAACGAAACGCGCCGCTGCCCGCGCATGCAGCCCTTTGACATTCTGGATTACCGCACGCGCCTCCGGCATCGCCGTTACCGTGATTTCAGTAGATTACGCGCCACATTCACGTATTTTCGGCCGGATTCCTGCGCCTGCAGCACTGCCTGAGACAATGGCAGCACCGTGCGTATGCTGACCAGTTTAATCAGCATCGGCAGATTAATGCCCGCCAGCACTTCGATGGAGTCACTATTCATCACGGAAATTGCCAGATTAGAGGGGGTGCCACCAAACATATCGGTGAGGATAACCACGCCGTAGCCACCATCCACTTCTTCCACGGCACGCATAATCTCTTCACGCCGCTTTTCCATGTCATCGTTAGGCTCAATGCTTACCGTGGACATCTTTTCCTGCTTGCCCATGATATGCTCAACGATTTTGACAAATTCATCGGCAAGATTGCCGTGTGTTACAAGAACAATTCCTATCATAATAGACGGACCGTTGGTTTAAGCCCTAGCCTTATGACCCTATCGGAAAAATCGCAAGTAAAATCGACATTTAGGCTGCCGCGGCCTTTGCTTGCATATCCCGGTGACGGATTGACACCACATATCCTTCGTTGCGGCACCGCGATGCCAGCTGTTCGGCAACATAGACAGAGCGGTGCTTTCCTCCGGTGCAGCCAACAGCAATCGTCATCATATATTTGCCTTCGTCTTTATAAAAAGGCAGCGTCAGGCTGAGTAGCCCGCCCAGCGCATCCAGCAGTTTCGGGCAACGCTCATCGCTGGCAATATATTCTCCCACCGCCTGATCCAGCCCGGTTTGTGGTTTGAGTTCTGCGACATAATGCGGGTTTTTGAGGAATCGCACATCGAACACCAGATCGGAACCGCGCGGAATGCCTTGCTTGTAAGAGAAGGATAGAATTTCTATGTGAAACGGTATCTCTCCGGCAGCAAAGCGTTGCTGAACCATGCGCTGCAGTTCACGCGGGATCAGCTCGGTCGTATCGAACACATAATCCGCCGCTGTACGGATCGGCTCCAGCAACAGGCGTTCGCTCTCAATACCATCCGCGGCAGCACCTTCTTTGGCAAGGGGATGTGGTCTGCGCGTTTCTTTGAACCGTCCCAGCAGCACATCCGTTTCGCACGAGAGAAACAACAGACTGGCCGGCGTTTCCTTACGCAGGGCATCGACCATACCGATCAACTCTTCCGCCGAGAAACCCTGGCTGCGGATATCGGAGCCAAGCGCGATATAGTCCACCTCATCATCAATCGCTGCCACCACCGATGGCAGCGCTTTCAGGGGAATATTATCAATTGCCTGATACCCTATGTCTTCGAGGGCATTCAGGGCAACCGACTTACCTGCGCCGGAATATCCACTTACTATGACCAGTTGTTTCATACATCCGCCAGCAACTGCTCCGGATGGAGCCGTTCCCATGTTGGTTTATTGCTTAATATCCGGCACCATAAGCGAATTTTAGCGGGAGTAGAAGCATGAAATGGGTCCAGCCCGACCGCAGGCAGGCAGCAGCCGCTCAATTCCACTTCATGATTCTCAGGTAACGCGCTTTCCTGCCCCAACAGCACGACCCCATCTATTTTAACAGATGAGTGAAACGGCATTTTGACGATACCAACGCCTTTGATTTCGATCAGCCCTTGCAACCTTGCCGGGGCATGAGCTATCAGACCACCGCCACCTTTTGTCAGCACCACGCGATCATCGGCAACCAGCACCGCACCTTCATCAATCAACCGTAACGCCAGATCGGATTTGCCGCTGCCAGGCCCACCTAACAGCAGCACGCCAGCATCGTCCACAGACAATGCGACACCGTGAATTTGTTCGGATTTATTCGTCATGGCTGGTCAGCAGGCGGAAGATTTCATCGGCGCCACCGGCCAGACGAATTTCTTCACAGACATCAGGGTCGCGCAGTACGCGTGAAATGCGCGCCAGCGCCTTGAGGTGCTCACCATTCTCACCTTCCGGCGCCAGAATCATGAACATCAGGTCTACTTTGCTGTCATCCGGCGGATTGTATCTCACGGAATGGGATAGCCGCACAAAGATTGCCATCACTGCATGGATTCCCGGCAGGCGGGCGTGCGGAATAGCTACGCCACCGCCAATCGCGGTGCTGCCTAGCCGTTCACGCTCCATGAGCGCCTCAAAAATAGTGTGGGCAGACTCACCGGTAATGTCCGACGCATAGTCAGCCAAGCGAAGAAGCGCCTGTTTCTCGCACGTCACATCCAACGCCGGATAGATAGCGGTTGGCGCCAATATCTGGGCCATATTCATGGCGGTTGCCTGCTAAGTCCTTGTTTTCCCTCTAGGCGGCGGCTGCTTTCGCTGATTGTGGAAGCTCCGGGTCTACCCAGGAAATATTGCCATCCACACGACGATACACGACATTCACCCGCCCGTTGGCTGAGTTGATGAACATCAGTGCCGGCAGTTCGGCCAAATCCATTTTCATCACCGCTTCACTAACGGTGAGCGTTTGAATCGGTGCATCCTTTTCTGCGATCACGACCGGTGCGTCGTCATCCGCATGCTCGTCAGCATCCGAAATCACATATTTACGTGCCTGCAGCATTTCCGTCCCAGCCACTTCCGTCTTATGGTGGTTGGTCAGGCGGCGCTTGTAGCGGCGCAGCTGCTTTTCAATTTTGTCAGCCGCCGCATCAAAAGCGGCATAGACGTCATCATTTTTTGCACTACTTTTAATAACGATCCCTGAATGGGTGCCGGTATTGCCAGAAATATCGATCTTGAACATGTGCGATTCACGCGAGGCGACCACTGTGACAGATGTTACGCGGTCGAGATATTTACTGATTCCTTCTTCCAAACGCTCCTCGATGTGCTGACGCAGGGCATCGCCCACGTCTACCTGCTTGCCAGATACGATAATTTGCATAGCAACCTCTTATTTTGATTGTTAAGTGATAATATAGCGTGCGAAACGATATTCGATAAGCATAGCTACACTATAGCAAAAAACTTGGAAAAAGCCAAGAAGAGTTGGGGATTTTCGGCCTAAAGTTTTGGCAACTTCACACCCAGACAGCGCGCCAGACGCTCTTCTTCCTGATAATAAGCCACGCGGCGGATGAAGCGCGGCATAATACCGGTCCATTTGAAGTCACCGCTCAACTTGCCGTCACCGCGTTCCCCGGCGATATTGAACTGGAATAAGTCCTGCATGACGATGGTATCCTGCTCCATCCCGCAGATCTCTGAGACAAACTGGATACGGCGGTGACCGTCACGCATCCGGCTGATTTGTACGATCAGGTTGATAGCAGAAGAAATCTGAGAGCGAATAGAACGCATCGGCAGCCCCAGATTGGCCATCCCGATCATATTCTCCAGTCGAGACAGTGCATCGCGCGGGTGGTTGGCGTGGATGGTGCTGAGTGACCCTTCGTGACCGGTGTTCATGGCCTGCATCATGTCAAAGGCTTCCGGGCCGCGCACCTCCCCCACGATGATACGGTCAGGACGCATACGCAGTGCGTTCTTCACCAGATCGCGCATACTGACTTCCTCTTCCGGCCGCCCGGTGGTGCTGTACGGCTTGGTTTCCAGCCGCACCACATGCGGCTGCGCCAGACGTAATTCGGCAGCGTCCTCGATAGTGACGATCCGCTCGTCATGACTAATATGCTGTGACAGTGCATTCAATAAGGTGGTTTTACCGGAACCGGTACCGCCGGAAATCAGGACATTAAGGCGGCATTTTCCGCAGATTTTGAGAAATTCGCCCAGCTCGTCCGAGACGTTTTCCTGTTCTTTCATCAGGTCGAGCGTAATCAGGCGCTTGGAGAATTTACGAATGGAAATGCTGGTGCCGTCCACAGCCAGCGGCGGTGCGATGATATTCACACGAGAACCGTCCAGCAAGCGCGCATCTACCAGCGGGCGCAACGGGTTCAGCTTACGTCCCACCAGCTTCACGATACGATTGGCAATGTCCAAGATCGCAGCATCGTCCGAGAATTTAATATCGGTCAATTGCAGCTTCCCGTGGCGTTCAATATAGACGGAGGCCGTGCCGTTGATCAGCACATCGTTGATGCTGTCATCTTCCAGCAATGGCTGGATCGGCCCCATATTATTCAACTCATGAATCAGGTCATCCGTCAGCGCCTGCATCTGGTGCGCTTCTTCAAATGTCAGGTTATCGGTAGGTTGCGGTGCCAAAGCCCCCTGCTTCAGAGCAACCAGTTCTTTCTCCAGCAGAGCAATGCGTTGTTCCAGTGAACCGCCAGCGTAATCCATAACCGTGCTTCCTTATACTTTGATGACGCCGCTCTCACGCAGCATTTTCGTAAACTGAGTATGACGCGGAAATACCTGCGACCACGCCTGAGTCCCTTGCAATTTTCCATCCGGGCCCTGCCCTTGCGAGCGGAACTTAAACAGGTCCTGCATCTGCGGCACCTCTCCTTCCATGCCCACCAGCTCAGATACTTCGGTGACGCGGCGCACACCGTCTTCCATGCGAGCCGTCTGCACAATCAAGTGCACGGCACAAAACGACAGGGTGGGAGCGTCAGGAGCGATCAGCGCATGACCCTGAGTTGGACGTCCATTTCTGGGACATCCGCTTCGCTACTGTCCCTAGATGTGTATGAAAGGCTCGTTGCTCAAAGAGAGGTAGGGTGGG
>JAUIJX010000193.1 GCA_030430795.1 Alphaproteobacteria bacterium
CCCTTCATTGATAAATCCGGCGCCGATCAGACACAGAATCGACGGCACCAGCAGCCAGAAGGAAATGTTATTCATGCGCGGGAAAGCCATGTCCGGCGCCCCGATCATAATCGGCACGAACCAGTTGCCGAAGCCGCCGATCAGCGCGGGCATGATCATAAAGAAGACCATCAGCATCGCATGTGCGGTGATGAAGGTATTATACATCTGGTAATTGCCGTTGAACCATTGATCCCCCGGCGCTTGCAGCTCCATGCGCAGCGCGATGGAAAACGCCGCACCAAGCAGTCCGGCAATCACAGCGAAGATCAGGTATAGCGTCCCGATATCCTTGTGGTTGGTCGAGAACAGCCAGCGTTTCAGGCCGGTAGGGGTATGATGATCAGCAGTCATAATGCATCCTTCGTTGGCATTTACTCAGTGTCAGCGGATGTCGCGTCAGCGGTCGTAACATCCGTAGGAATTTCCAGTCCGTTCAGTGCCAGCTCGCCATTCTTGGCGCGCTCGATCCAAAGATTGAACACATCTTTGTCAACCACGCGGATTTCAATTGGCATGAATCCGTGCCCGACGCCACACAGCTCAGAGCACTGACCGTAGAAAATCCCGGTCTTGGTGGCGCGGAACCATGTTTCGTTCAGTCGGCCCGGCACCGCATCCACTTTCACGCCGAAGGCTGGCATGGCAAACGCATGAATCACGTCAGCGGCGGTCACCAGCACGCGCACGGTCGTATCCACCGGCACCACCAGATAATTATCCACGCTCAGCAGACGCGCATCGCCGCTCTGCAGCTCATCGTCTTTTTTCATATAGCTGAGGAATTCAACCCCGTCATAATCCGCATATTCGTAGCCCCAATACCATTGGTAGCCGGTCACTTTCAGCGTCATATCCGGATCGACGGCGCGATCCATATAATAATGCGTACGCAGCGACGGGATGGCGATAGCCACCAGAATGATAACCGGGATCACCGTCCACAATACTTCAACCAGCGTGTTGTGCGTCGTCTTGCTTGGGGTGGGGTTATTCTTTTTGCTGAAGCGGACGCAAACATATCCCAGCAACCCCAGCACGAAAATCGTGATAACCGTAATGATATACAAAACGAACTGATGCAGTCCGATGAGCTTTTCCATCACCGGCGTGGCGGGCTCTTGGAAATCATATTGCCAGGGTTTGGCGTGTCCAACGACGTCGGTAGCGAGAGAAGGCGCCGCGCTAAATGCGCCTGCGGCAACCATAAGAAAGAGTGACCATACGAGAAGGTTACGAAACATTGTCATCCCACATATCAATTATCAGTTGTGTCGCTTGGCGTAGGGTATAGGTAAAATGGATACCCTTGTAAAGCGGCTTGCATTGTAATATGTCACCAGAGTGCCCGCAAACTTTTTTAGACGATTCAGGATAACGCAACATGGCTTTCTCGCAAACACTAGCAAAAGACTGGTTTTTTGACCACACTGGCATGGATCGCACGCATGTTGAGAGCATGGTTAACGATGCGCTGGTCGGCATGGATGACGGTGAATTGTTTCTGGAATACGTGCAGACGGAAAGTCTGGTCTTTGACGATGGCCGTATTCGCAATGCCAGTTTTGATACCACTCAGGGTTTCGGACTGCGCTCGGTACTGGGGGAGGCCACTGGCTTCGCGCACGCCAATACCATGTCGGAGGACGCCATCCGCCGCGCCATGACCACCGTGCAGGCCATCAGGGCGCAGGGCGAATCCGCCGAAGGTGTCGATCTCACCCCCAATCTGGAACCGGTCATCCTCTACAACGACACCAACCCGATTCAGGAGGCTCCCTTCGCTGAGAAGGTCGAGCTGCTCTCCAGTATCGACAGCTACCTGCGTGCCAAAGACCCGCTGGTTAAACAGGTCTCGGCCTCGCTCTATGCCGAATGGCAGGTGGTGGAAATCCTCAAAAGCGGTGGCCAGTCCTTCCGCGATGTCCGCCCGCTGGTGCGCCTGAATGTCTCGGTGGTGGTGGAAAAGGACGGACGCATGGAAACCGGTTCCTCCGGTGCTGGTGGCCGCGCTGCCTACGGACAATACATCAAAGAAGTCAACTGGCGTGGACAGGCTGACGATGCGCTGCGTCAGGCATTGGTCAATCTGGATGCCAAACCGGCTCCGGCGGCGGAAGTGCCGGTAGTGCTCGGCCCCGGCTGGCCGGGCGTGTTGCTGCATGAAGCGGTCGGCCACGGTCTGGAGGGCGATTTCAACCGCAAAGGC
>JAUIJX010000194.1 GCA_030430795.1 Alphaproteobacteria bacterium
ACTGCCTGGATTCATCGCGCAGCATACGGAATTCATCGAGCGCGGCGTGGTAATTCCTGGCGATGAAACCACCGTCGCGCGCCAGCAGCGGCGGGTCTTCCTTGAAGGTGCGTTTCAGCTCCGTCACCATTGCCGAATGTTCACCCACGCGCGTCATCACCTCGTCCAGCACCGGCGGAATCGTCTGCTGATCGAGCATAAAGAAATGCTGCCGGAGTTTGGTTGCTACCTCCAGCCCGGCCTGCACCGCCAGCACATCGCGCGGGCCGCCACGCTGCATCATCAGCCGTGCCATCGCCCGCTCCATATCCGGGCAATGCCGCAGCAATTCGCGCGCCGTCTGGCGCGTGTCATTCGCCTGCCACATCCAGCCGGTGGCATCCAGCCGCTGATTAATTTCAGCCGGGTCGGTCAGTGGCGAGGTCAGGCGGCTTGCCAGCAAGCGTCCACCGGCAGCGGTCATGCAGCGGTCGATCACATGCAGCAGACTGCCTTGCTTGCCGCCGCTGAGTGTCTGAATCAGTTCCAGATTTCGCCGCGTCGCCGCATCGATCACCATCCCCTGCATCGCCTGCTGCTTATTCGGCACATCCAGCCGCGGCAGGGTGTCCTTCTGCGTTAGCTCGATGTAATCCAGCAGCGCCGCACATGCCATCAGACCGGTTGGGCTCAGATCGCCCAGAATATCCAGCGCATCGACGCCGTAATACTGCTTTAGCCGTTCGGTCGCGCGCACCACATGCTGATGACTCTCCGGCGTATAGGTAATACGCTCGCCACTATCCTGAAAGGCGTGGGCGATGTTGTTGTCTTCCCGCAATGCATCGCTGATCAACACTTCGCTCGGATTCAGCCGTGCCAGATCGGCGGGCAGTTGTTGCGGCGTGGTATCGCACAGTTGAAACTCGCCGGTGGAAATATCCACCCATGCCAGCGACATCGCTCCGTCGCGCGCCACCATGCTGGCGAGGTAGTTGGACTGCGTCGGCGGCAGCAACGAATCTTCCGTCAGCGTTCCCGGTGTCACGATCCGCACCACGTCACGCTTCACCACCGATTTGCTGCCGCGCTTCTTCGCTTCTTCCGGTGTCTCCAGCTGTTCGCACACCGCCACCTTACGCCCCTTGGTAATCAGCTTCTCCAGATACTGATCCGCCGAATGCGCAGGCACGCCGCACATCGGGATATCCTCACCATCCAGCTTGCCGCGTTTGGTCAGTGCGATATCGAGCAGCGCCGCGGCGTCGATCGCATCCTCGAAAAACAATTCGTAGAAATCACCCATCCGGTAGAAAAGCAGGTAGTCCGGATGCTCGGCTTTCAATGCCATATATTGTTGCATGCCGGGTGAAATCGTACTGGCTTTAGGGGTGTCTGTTATGTTGCGTTGCAGCATGGTTTTGTGCGGGTTTTCTCTTGCAATTGAGTAGCTTCTTTGCGATGTTGCATGACCTAATTTCGCATGCGCTGAGCCGTCTGAACAACGCATAGATTAACATGTATACTATAGAGTGACGAAATGACAACCGAGAACGACCCGATTACCGAACAGGAAGCGCTGGATTTTCACACGCGCGGACAGCCGGGAAAACTGGCGGTACACGCAACCAAGCCGCTGATCACGCAGCGCGATCTGGCGCTGGGGTATTCTCCGGGTGTGGCCGAGCCATGTAAGAAGATTCACGAAGACCCGGACACGGCCTACGACTACACCGCAAAGGGGAACTTCGTCGCGGTCATCTCCAACGGGACGGCGGTACTGGGTCTCGGTAACCTTGGTGCGCTGGCCTCCAAGCCGGTGATGGAAGGGAAAGGCATCCTCTTTAAACGCTTCGCCGATATTGATGGGGTGGATATCGAGGTCGACACCACCGATGTCGATGAATTCGTCAACGCGGTAAAAGTGCTGGGCCCGACCTGGGGTGGAATCAACCTCGAAGACATCGCCGCACCGGAATGTTTCATCATCGAGCAACGCCTGAAAGAGGCGATGGATATCCCGGTCTTCCATGACGACCAGCATGGCACGGCGATCATCACTGCTGCCGGTCTCATCAACGCTGCGCATATCACCGGACGTAAATTTGAAGATCTCGTCGTGGTGGTCAACGGTGCCGGCTCAGCAGGGATTGCCTGTCTTGAGCTGATAAAGCTGATGGGTGTGCCGCATGAGAATGTCTATCTCTGTGATCGTACGGGCGTGGTCTATGAAGGCCGTACCGAAAGTATGAACCAGTGGA
>JAUIJX010000044.1 GCA_030430795.1 Alphaproteobacteria bacterium
CTGATTACGCCGGAATTCGTGCGTGACGAGGTGGCTGCCGGGCGGGCGATTATCCCGTCCAACATCAACCACCCGGAGAGCGAGCCGATGATTATCGGGCGCAATTTCAAGGTGAAGATCAACGCCAATATCGGGAATTCGGCGGTGACGTCGGATGTGGCGCAGGAGGTGGATAAGCTGGTATGGGCGATCCGCTGGGGCGCCGATACGGTGATGGATTTATCGACCGGGCGCAACATCCATAATATCCGCGAATGGATCATCCGCAATTCGCCGGTGCCGATTGGTACGGTGCCGATTTATCAGGCGCTGGAGAAGGTCGGCGGTGTGGCCGAGGACCTGACGTGGGAAGTGTTCCGCGATACGCTGATCGAGCAGGCAGAGCAGGGGGTGGATTATTTCACCATCCATGCCGGGGTGCGGCTGCCGTTCGTGCCACTGACGGAAAAGCGCGTGACCGGGATCGTCAGCCGTGGCGGGTCGATCCACGCCAAATGGTGCATGGCGCATCACAAGGATAACTTCGCGTACGAGCATTTCGAGGAAATCTGCGAAATCTGCAAACAATACGATGTGGCGTTCAGTCTTGGGGACGGGCTGCGTCCCGGCTCGATTGCCGATGCCAATGACGCGGCGCAGTTTGCCGAACTCAAGACGCTGGGCGAGCTGACGGAGATTGCGTGGAAGCATGATTGTCAGGTGATGATCGAGGGGCCGGGGCATGTGCCGATGCATCTGATCAAGGAGAATATGGACAAGCAGCTGGAGGCCTGCCACGGCGCGCCGTTCTATACGCTTGGCCCGCTCACCACCGATATTGCGCCGGGCTACGACCATATCACCTCCGGTATCGGCGCGGCGATGATCGGCTGGTTTGGCTGCGCGATGCTGTGTTATGTGACGCCGAAGGAGCATCTCGGGCTGCCGGATCGTGACGATGTGAAAGAGGGCGTAATCACCTATAAAATCGCGGCGCATGCGGCTGACCTCGCCAAGGGGCATCCGGCGGCGCAGCGGCGTGATGACGCGTTGTCGCGCGCGCGGTTCGATTTCCGCTGGATGGATCAGTTCAACCTGTCGCTCGATCCCGACCGTGCGATGGAATATCACGATCAGACCCTACCGGCAGACGGCGCGAAAACCGCGCATTTCTGTTCGATGTGCGGGCCGAAATTCTGCTCGATGAAAATCTCGCAGGAAGTGCGCGATTTCGCCAAAACCGATTTCGGTAAAAACCTCGGTGCGGACCGCGAAGCCGCCGAAGCCGGGATGCAGGAAATGGCCGAAAAATTCATCGAGGAAGGCGCGGAGATTTATAAGAAGGTGGGGTAGTTTTTTATGCTTCGCTCCGTGCTTACACGACCGCTCGCATGGAGTGGTGGCAAAGCTTGCCCAGTCTAACAATGAAGGGATGATTATGCCTGTAAAGAAAATATGTGCTCTGCTGAGTTTATTCGTGTTGCTGCCCACGTTTTCGGCGCAGGCGGATGAGTTAAAGGAACAGCTTTGTGCCAATGCCTATTCGAGCGAGAAAAGCCCGGAAGTTGTATACGAGGTGTGTCACGATGCTGCGGAGGAAGGCTCGGTGATTGCCAAAGGCGTCATCGGTAGTATGCAGGCAAGAGGCGTGGGGACAGAACAGGATTTAGAGGCAGGGCTTTCTAATCTCGAAATTGCTGCGCTTGCCGGTTATCCCAGTGCACAGTTTGATGTGGCGCATTACACGGGAAAGCATGCCAGGGAACCAAAAGACTGGAACAAAGTATTTCATTTCTGGACGTTGTTTAAGCGCCAGAACGAAAAGCTGGACGATAAGCAAATTGACAAAATCCAACGTTTTTATTTGCAGCAAATGTTTGCCTTTATGGGGAAACAGAAGAATGACGAAGCCGTCAAAGCGTTGCACGTGATTGGGGTGATGGGGTATGCACCCGTGCAATATCAAATGGGTAGTTCCTTATTTCGAATGCGCAATAAGCCGTCTGACGTAAACGGGAATTTTACAGCTCAGGCTTATGCGTTTCTGAAAGTATTTGTTGAAAATAATGACCGCATTATGGTGTCGGATGATTTGGTAAATGAGGCAAAATCCATGCTGGCAGAGCTTAGTGAAGATGAGGTGGAGGAATCTCAGAAGGCATATCAATCACTGAAAATGCAGGTCGAGAAGATGCAGAATTTGTTTGAAACGATTGAAGGTGCCTATTCGTTTAAGCGAATGTCGTAATGTATATGCTATTCGAGTGTCTTCAGCATTCGATAGTCATATTCCGTGACTTAGCGCATCCGGCCTGAGTCGGGGGCGGCGCGGAGCAGGGTCTCGTCGTCAAAGTAATGACCGATCGTGTTGGTTTCTCCCACCGTCGGGATGGCGCCGTAGGCCAGCGCATCCAGTCTTTCCGCAGAAATTTTAAAGCCCAGCTCGCGCGCAATATGGTCAAGGTCTTCATCTTCAAGCAAGTTTTCAAACCGGCGTACCACTGTCGTGAGCTCACTGCTCTCAAGCACGGTCGAGAGTAAGCTGTTATCTCTGACGCCGTTGGTTTTTCGTGGGCGCTCCGCCGGTGCTGCTGCCGGTCTTTTCGGCCTGTCGGCAGGGCTGGCGGCGGGTTTCCTGACTGTGGCCGCATGGCTACGCGCCGGGCGTTGAAATTCCGGTTCCACACCGAGTTCATCGCATAATCGCACGCGATCCACATTGGTGGCGCTCGTCACGTGGGTTTCAATAAACGGGCAGATATCTGCCGGTGGTATGTTGAGTGCGCGGATCATTGAGGCCGCATGCCCGACCTGAATCTGTGCCTTACCCGTTTCAATTCTGGTGATGTGCGATCTGTCCAGATGCAGTATTTTTCCCAGATCCGTTTTGCTCAGTCCGGCCGCTTCGCGCATTTTTTCCAAGCCGTCCGGCTGGTGGATAAAGCTGCTGGAATAATGCACGGTCTTAACGCCGGTCAGTTCTTCCATCAGCGGGGTGAACAAAGGGTGCTGCTCGTCGATGCCGATATACTGCGTGATGGCTTTCGCTGTATTCTTTTGGGAGATATGAATATTGTCTGTTTCCCAGTTGGTATAACTGCGGGTGTTGCAGCCGATTTCCTGTGCCGCGTCCTCAAGGGTGTGTACATGCTGCAGCCTGTTGATCGTCAGTATCCGGTATTTGGATTCCGGATGGGAGATGATGCCTTCGGCGATTTCTTCCGGGCTGAATTTTTTCGGCAGCCCCAGCAATTGGATGGTTAGGTATTCCTGTAGCCGGTTGTTGTCAGGTGCAAAGGCTGCTGTGACCCGCCGGGCATCCCTAGGGTACGCAAAGCTTTTTGTTCCCTCTCTTAGCTGGCGGATGCCTTCGGCGCTGTATCCGGATAAATCCGCCAGCTTAGCATCCGTGTAGCCGCAGCGCTCCTGCAGCGCGTTCCAGATGGCGGTGCGCCGTTTCGGCAGCGAGGTGATTCTGACATCCGCAATATTGGCGTCGTGCTGTATGTTGGCGAGGGCGATGTTATTGACCGGGCCTTTCGTGATATCGCCTTTGGCAAGCGTCCACAAATCTCTCTCCTGCGTGGGCGATAACTTAAATTTCGAGGTCAGTTCTTCCAATATGGAGCGGGTGACGCCGCGCTCGCCGATGGCACCGTTTGCCCAGTCATTATAGGTGCGCGTGTTGATGCCGAGTGATTCGCTCACCGCATGTCTGGTTTTGTACGAGTTATCACCGTATGCATCACATTCGATAAAACGGAGAAACTGCGACCAGACAGGGGAATTTTCTTTCATCTCCCGCGCCGCGTAGGTGGCCATAAAGCGCTCAATATAGTCGCCCAGATTTATCTGTGTCGTGTCTGCCATCGCCTATCGCTTTTCAGGTGTTTCCAGTGTGCTATGGTTGCTGAAATTTTAACGCTTGTTAACATATTTGTTCGGAAATAAGTGTGACAAATTTATGAAACTTGGTAAGAGGGTCAGGAGCTTAACCTACGGCGGTGGAGAAAGATGACCCTGCTTGATGATATTGTGGCGCGGCAGAAGGAGTTGCCAGTGGCGGAGGCGGAGGCCTCGCCGATGCCGCATCGCCCGGAAATGCTGCTGATTGGTTGCGTGGATGCGCGCAAGGACCCGATTGACGACCTCGGCATCCCGAAGGGCAAATCCCTGATTCTGCGCAATGTGGCGGCGCTGGTGCATCCGGAATCGGAAGGGCGGCTGACCGAGGCGGCGGCGCTGGCATTCGCCGTGCGTGAGATGAAAGTGCCGCATGTGGCGGTGATGGGGCATACCGATTGCGGCGGGATTCGCGCGGCGATCGAGGGTATATCCAGCTATTCTCTGCGCGATTATCTGGAGCCGATCAACATTATCCGCGACCGTATCATGCGCGAGGTGGGCGACCTCGCCGAGCAACGGCATCTGCTGGAGCGTGAGGCGGTGAAATACAGCGTGCGTGCGCTGCGCACCTATGCCTATATCCGTGAGGCGGAGGCGGCGGGCGAGCTGACGCTGCATGGCTGGGTGCTCGATATTGCCGATGGCTCATTGCATGTGTGGGATGAAGCCAGCGATACATTCTCTCCGATGGGGTTGCTACCCGCAGAAGGCGATGCCGCGTAACATGCGCGGGTGATTACGCCATGACGCAGCCTGCCTTTCTTTCCAAGCCGATGACCGCGATGACGGCGGCCGAGTGGGAGTCGCTGTGCGACGGCTGCGGGCTGTGCTGCCAGATTCGGGTGCAGGATGAGGATACCGGCGAGATTGCCTTGTCGAATGCCGCCTGCCGCTATCTCGATTTATGCACGCATCAGTGTTCGGATTACATCAACCGTCAGCAAAATGTGGCGGATTGTGTGAAGGTGACACCGGAAAATGTGCACAAGCTGGACTGGCTGCCCTACAGTTGTGCCTATCGGCTGGTGGCGTACGGTCAGCCGTTGCCGGAGTGGCATCACCTGATCTGCGGTGATCGCGAGCGGGTGCATGACGACGGCATATCCATGCGGGGAGAACTCATCAGTGAAGACGATGCGGAATGGGAGGATGACTAACGTGCTGCGGGCAGTTGCCGTGCTGGCCTGGTTATCTGCCTTTTCTCCTGCGCAGGCGGAGGACGCCGTATCACAGGAGGTGCAACCCATGCCGGATTTTACGTTTGAAGCGCTGGATAGCGACAAGGAAATCAAGCTCTCTGATTACAAGGGCAAGGCAGTGCTTGTCGTTAACACGGCGTCGGAATGCGGCTTCACGTCGCAATATAAAGGCTTGCAGAAACTCTGGGAAGACTATGGAGATAAAGGGCTGGTCGTGCTCGGCGTGCCGTCCAATGATTTTGGCGGGCAGGAGCCGGGCAGCGAAGAAGAGGTCAAAAAATTCTGCGAGATGCGTTACGGAGTGACGTTTCCGCTGACGGCCAAGGCGGTGGTGAAAGGCAAAGACGCGCATCCGTTTTATGTGTACGCACGCCAGAAGCTCGGGTTTATCGCCGCGCCGAAGTGGAATTTCCACAAATATCTGATTGATGCGCGAGGGGAACTGGTGGACTGGTTTTCGTCCGCGACCTCGCCGGATGCTGAGAAACTGGTGAAGGCTGTGCAACATGCGCTGCCGGAAGAGGAATTGAATTTAGAGTAGTTAATGATTCCTCAACTTAATGCTGTTAGGTTAAGGAATACGGGAGAACAGCATTGGATAACGTTGCATTTGTCAGTTTTTGGGTGAAATCGTTGATTGTCGCGATGGCGATTGGCTTTATCCTCTACTCTCATCATGCGTTGGCGATGCAATTACGGCCACACTTCAAAGAAGCGGCATCCTCCATTGGCGATATGGTGGAAGACAGCATGGCCGGATTTCATGCCTTCCTGATTGAATAATGCGCCTCTCATGAAAACACTGATTAACCTGATTATCCTGATTGGTTTATGCTATGGCGGGTTTTACGCCTATCAGCAATATAACGAGGATTATCAGTTGCAGGCGTCAATCAATAACTTCATTGATAATACCCGCTACGATCTGCGTGAATGGTACGAAGAAGCACGTGACGAGATGCGTCGCAATATCGATGATTTAAAGCGTGTGGTTGGGCGCTGACTTATCTGAACTGTTTTTTCAGCTTGGGATCGACTTCTTCTTTGGTATCAAGCTCGATGTCTTCTGCATAAGACTCGCCGTTTGCCTGATATTCACGAACCTGAATTTTCTCTGCGCATAGTCTGCGATTGCCGGCTGCTTTCCGGCGCTTGGAGCAGTCATTCTCGGCGTCCGCCATCGCATAATAGAGGCGGAAGCGGTCTTTGCCGATCGGCTCCAGAAACGGGGCTTTAACGTGGTTCAGCCCACCGACGAGGAAGGGGCCGTTATTGTCTTCCGGCAGACGATGGAAATTGATGCCGTTTTTGGATACAAGGCGGCTGATGGAACCAAGATAACCATCGTTGGCGACCATCATGATTTCACCGCCGAATGGTTTGACATCGACATCCTGAATGGCCAGCTGCGCTTGTGGCGGCACGGTGTTCCATTCCTTCTTCATGATGTCATAGGACTGGATGGTGATGGGATCGGTTTTCCAGATGCGCCAGTCGCGCAGATCCACAACGGAGCGCATGATGGCGTTGCCTGGCCGTTCGGTTTTGTAATAGAGATTGACGCGGGCGCCGTCGACATAGGCAGACGGGCCGTAACCGCCGCTGTATGAATCGTCGAATTTACCGATCAATGGGCGTTTGTCGCTGAGGTCGGTCCAGCACATGCCGCTGTCGTCCGGTGAATTGCGGCAGGAATTGGCATAGGCGACCCCGATATAGTTTTTCGGATTAAACAGGACTTTCTTTTTCTTGCCGCGCACGCGTATGACTTTTTCCACTGGTTCCAGCGAGCGCATGGTGTAGAACATGATAAGCTGGTTACGCACCGGGTGTTTGATGATGGATGGGTCAGAGAGCATATAGCCTTTTTTGGCGAAGGCGAGGGTCGGTTTGCTCCAGTCGCCACGATCATTGCTGCTATAATAAATGCCGTTATAACCCCAGGTTTTACGGTCGACGGCGCCGCTCATCCACATGCGCTTCTTGCCTTTGTAGCTCAGCATGGTGGGGGCGTCGATATCCAGCATGCCGTCCAGTTCGGAGACAATGCCGTTATCCTGTACGCCGATGACGTGTGGTTTGGAGGAAGCGGATTTGTATTTGCTCTCATCGTACGTAGCACCCACCGACGGCAGGCTGACAATGACGATAAGAATGAGTGGGGTTAACCATTTCATGATGCACATATTTTACCCGGTATTAACCGCTTTAGCAAGGTCGCTTGACTTGCCGTTACGTTGAATCTTTACGAAAAAAAGTGATTTTTTATCAAAAAAAGGGGTTTGGCGGGGGCGTTGTTAAAGAAAAATTAACGAATTAAGGCTATTTTCCATCTCGATAACAAATTCATCAACCACCTTTTTGTTATTGTGCTTGGCCGGGATTCCTTGGAATTCCGGCCTTTTTTTGTATCTAGTGGTTGTCCGACCCGGCGCCGTCATCATTGTTGCCAAGGTAACGCTGCAGGCGTTTCTTAATTTCTGACTCTTCCTCAGACTCATGGGACGGATGGCCGTGTGCGGTTTCGTCTCTCTGGCGCTGGACTTCATCGCTGCCATCGTAGGTTTTGTTGGTGTCTTCGTAACCGGCATCCTGATAATATTGCTTACGTTTCGGACGGTCGTCATCCGAGAGCACCACCTCAAAATTATCTTTAAAGATAACTCCCTCTCTTTTAAATACTTTCATGACATCGTCATGCTCTGATTTATACAGGCGGAAATAGCCTTTCTCAAAGTTATCGAGGCGTTTTACCGGCACACGGGAGCGGGCGGACAGGTCGCGCTGGTTCCACCTGAGTAGGTTGCGGGCTTTCCGGCATTGTTTTCCGGTCATCAGTGCCATAGATTATCTCCTGTTATCAGTATAAATAGCAGATTTGAGTAAAAGGTTAAAATGACACGATTATACGGGATACCCCATTGTGATACGGTGAAAAAGGCCAGAAAGTGGCTTGATTCTCAGGGTATTGCTTACCAGTTTCATGATTACAAGAAAGCCGGGGTGGATGCGGAGGCCCTTGTCCGCTGGGTGTCAGCGCTGGGTTGGGAGGCTCTGCTGAACAAGCGTGGTACTACCTGGCGTGGCTTATCCGACACAGTGAAAGACAGTGTGGTGGACGATGCCACCGCAGTTGCCGTCATGCAGGCGCATAGTTCGCTGATTCGCCGCCCGGTGCTGGAAAAAGACGGGCAATTGCTGGTCGGGTTCTCTGAGGCTGAGTATTCCGGGGTTTTACTTGCCGATGCTTAGGCTATTCTTCTTCATATTTTTGTCATCTTTCGGTGTTATGATGGATAACTATGGAAGAGGGACCATTGCAGGATACGCAGGATATGATGCCTGAAGCGCAGCGTAAAGACGTTGTGCTGCACTGCTTGTCGAGCCTGCTAAACGATACCACCTCGCATGCCAATACAACGCTGGCGCCTTTGCCGACTATTGCCTTTCGTTATTCCGATGTGGTGGACGGGCTGGTCTATGAAGGACCGATTTCCGCCGCGCAATATGACCGTTTCCGGCATTTGACGCAGGCGACGGATATGGATTTCGACGTGACGGAACCGAAAGACTGTGCCGATCATGATGCGCTGCGTCTGGTTGTTCACCGGGTGAATGCCGAAAAATTACATGCGATTGCCGAGAAGGAAGCGGTGCGCCGTGCACAGGGGCCGGAAGTGGCCTCTAAGCTCAGCCAGATGACCGGGCTGCCGTGGGAGTGGGACGGCATGACCGTGACAACCTACTGCCCGGATTCCGACCATCAGGCGCATTCGGTGCTCGGGGATTTGCTCCAGAAGAAAGTGATCCCGGAGAATAGCTGTATTGCCACGCAGGAGAGCAAGACCCAGTTCGGTGATGCACACTGGCTTTCGGTGCATGATGTGGATATGACGCGGCTTAAACTGCAGGAGCGTGGTCAGAATACACAGTTGGCGCATTAGTCGCACCAAACGGTGGCTGTGAGAGTGCAATCGGTTGACGCGTTTCACCCTGTATCCTAGAGTATTTTCAGGAAGGTAGATTATGCCCTTAACGTTTGAAATGTTTTATAAAAGTGACATGGCGTTTGTCGCGGCGCTGGTGGTGGTGATGCTGGCGCTGATTTCGCTGTTGCGCACGATCGACAGACCGAAGAAAAGCATCACTGGTGTGGTGGCGACCGTTATCATGCTGCTGGCCGGGATGTTCGTGATTCTCAAATATCTCGGGATTCGCTTCTAGAACACGTGCGCATGAGCGGAAATAATGCCATCCTGCGTTGTAATTGTGGTTTCTATTAACTATTTAATCCCTTAGAATGGTTCTTCAGCGTTTTTGCTGGATCAAAGATTAATTGCATGGGTATTTGTTAATGACGGAACACGCTCCCGCATCACAAGACGTTTTGCAGTCCGGCATTCCCGGAGCACCTATTCCGCAGGGCGTGGCACTGGAAGATGCCATCCTGAAAATGAAAGATGATATGAACGCCGTCATTCTGGCGCATTATTATCAGGATGACGCCGTGCAGGATATTGCTGACCATATCGGCGACTCGCTCGATCTGGCGCGCAAAGCGGCGGCGACGGATGCGGATGTGATTGTGTTCTGCGGGGTGAAGTTCATGGCGGAGGGCGCCAAGATTCTCAATCCGACACGCACAGTGCTGCTGCCGGATCTGGAGGCCGGGTGTTCACTGGAAGATTCCTGTCAGGCCGATGCCTTCCGTGCTTTTCGCGCTGAACATCCCGACCATCTGGCGCTGACCTATATCAACTGTTCCGCCGAGGTGAAAGCGCTGTCCGACGTGATTGTGACCTCGACCAATGCCGAGGCGATTATCAAGCAAATTCCCGAAGACCAGCCGATTCTATTCTCCCCGGACAAGCATCTGGGGGCGTATCTGGCTAAGAAAACCGGGCGGGAAATGCTGCTGTGGGACGGCACCTGCATCGTGCATGAGCGCTTTTCCGAACAGGAGTTGGTGAAGCTGATGACGCGTTACCCGCGGGCGCATGTGATTGCACATCCCGAATGTCCGGAACATTTGTTGGTACATGCCGACCATGTGGGTTCAACCTCGTCACTGCTCGGATTTACCGAGGCGCGGGCGGGCGACGAATTTATCGTGTTGACGGAGCCGGGAATATTTCATCAAATGAAGAAACGCTCGCCGGGCAGCCTGTTCTACGATGTGCCAGGTGTCGGGCAGGGCGGTTGTGTGTCCTGTAATAACTGTCCGTATATGAAGCTCAATACGATGGAAAAACTTTATACCTGTATGCTGACGCGCTCACCGGAATTGACGCTTGAGCCGTCACTGATCGAGGCCGCCCGTAAGCCGCTGGAGCGGATGCTGGAGATGTCGGCGGCGATTCCTTCCTCGGCGATTGCCGTAGAAAAGGTGGGTGCGTAATGCGGGCGTTTCTGATTCTGATTGGCCTGCTTTCCCTGCCGTGGATCGGTTTTACCTTTTACTGGTATAGCGGCGCCTCGGAACTGGAGGGGGCGACAGAAGACAATATTGAGATGATGCAGCGGGCGCTGGCGGAGACCGGTGAAGGCCTGTCCTTTACCCACGGTGATCTGGAGGTGAAAGGTTATCCGTTTACGCGCTATGTCCGCGTGGAGAAGCCGACGATGGTGTTGCAGAAGGCGAACCGGGTGCAGGAAATCACCGCCGATTACATCGATGTGTATCCGCGTGGCGAGAGTGTTGAGCTGTATGAGCTGGGAACACCTGAAAATTTTGTGGCGACCGATCGCTTTCAGGGGCAGGAATTTGTGTATAGCATTTCATTTGGTACCAGCCTGCCATCGCTGATGTTCCGTACACCGACCTATGAAAAACGCCTGCCGAAGCGCGCCGCCAGCTTTATGGGGGAAGGCCGCATTACGCCGGATGATATACTGGTGGACTTGCCGGAAGATATCGTGCATCAGGCGTCGCTGAGTTTTCCGGGGCAGTTGTTTCTGGCGGTGAGCTATGGGGATATTACCAAGCAGATTACCTTCCAGTTTGCCCGTTCGCCGCGGCGTTTGTGGCAGCCGATCAAATACCGGATTGCTGGTCCGTACAGCCGTTTTTTCGACGTGTTGACCGAGGCAATTCATTACACGAAATAGTGTTCTAAGCCATTATATCATCGTCATATTTCTGTCATCTATCTGTGCTATAATGAATCTTTGCTACAGAATAGGGAGGATATGATGGCAGATGACATTTCACAGGCACAGCAAGTATTTGCCGATGGCACCAATGGGTATATCGTCGAAGAGGGTAACGGTTTAATGCATCTTGTGGTGAGAAGCCGGGATATGAATGATGGCGAAGTTTCCAATGAGGATAGTATTGCGATTCAGCAGGCTGGTTTCAAAGCATTGGAAGCTGCCGGTATTGAGGTGCAATCAAGTTATGATAACCCGCTTATTTTCGTGAAGGATGAGTCGGTATATATGCCGGGAGAGCCTATTAACGAGCATGGTGTTGGTAAGCCGCATCGTCAGGGCAACATCGATTATGTCTCCAGCGGGACGATTGAACATTTCCGCCGTGAGGATGCCGCATTGCTGGCACGGACACCCGAAGGTGATGCGTATGATCAGGCACTGGCAGAGGCTGCCGGGCGGCGTGGTTATTATCAGGAGCGGGTGATTGATTTTGTGTTACCGATTCCTGCAGGCAAATCGGTGGAAGAATTCGCCAGCGAAGTTGCCGGAACTTATGAGGGTATTAAACTTACCGGTGCGGCGAAATCCGCTGCAATTGCAGACTTCGACACTTCGACAACTGCTGGCCCGAAAACATCTGCCGCATCAATTCCGACGTGATGGTGCATTCAGAAAGATTTAGTTCCTCAACCAAGTCCAAACAACCACCGTCCACCAGC
>JAUIJX010000045.1 GCA_030430795.1 Alphaproteobacteria bacterium
TGGACCGGCCTATATCCCGCTGTCACTCTGAAGACTGTTTCATTTAAGAAAATCTTCAGAAACTTCTGACGCTATTTTAATAAATTTTTAAACGTATTTTAAGATAGTTCCTCTAATCTTAATAGGTTGGAAAAACGTATTTTTTGACCATGAAATAATAACAAAATGTCATCGGCAAGCTGGATCCGTTCAGCCACCATGTGTCACACGCGTTATTCCGCATCTTGCAGGATGCAGGAATGGGGCTGTGTGTGCCGAGGCATGATGAGGCATGTTAGGAACGGAATGCGACGCATAGTGTGCATATTGCTATTGCTGCTGATGCCGGTGATGACGCCGGTGCAAGTGGGTGCTGGCACTCATTCCGTTGACGAGAGCGAAGTCATTGCCCGTATTATCCTGAATTTCCTGCTGGTGGTCGAATGGCCGCAGGAAGAAGGCTCGCTGAGGCAGAAGCATCTGGTGTGCGGCGTTAGCCCCAGCCCGATTGCCGATACGCTGGATACCATTGCCAAAGAACCGGACTTTGCGGAACGGGTAACATTCTGGAGCAAGACGCCGACGGCGAAGCTGCAGCATTGCGATGTGTTGTTCCTCAGTGAAAAAGACGTGCCGAACTTAAAAGCAATCATGACGCAGATCGGCAAACGTCCGGTGTTGACGGTGTCGACGATCAAGAATTTTACTGCCAAGGGCGGGGTGATCGGTTTCCTGAGTGCGGAGAAGAATATCGGCCTGTTTTCCGATAAGCAGGTGAAGTTTGAAATCAATCTGTCGCAGGCGCAGAAGGTTGGGCTGGTGCTTGACCCGCTGCTGCTGGAACTGGCGGAACGTATTGTGGAGGACACACCATGATGCATCCGCTTAAACGCCATTTCAAGAGCATGTCGATCAAGCAGCGTCTGGCGTTGATGATCCTGTCGGTCAGCCTGTTCTCGGTGGTGTTGACCTCGGTGATTATTACCATGATCGGGATTTATAATCTGCGTGAGAATCTCAGTAACGAGATGGAGCTGTCCGCGTCCATCGTCGGGGAGCGTAACCGCTTTGCCATCAAGATCGGACGCCGCGACGACGTGTCGAATAACCTGCAGGTCTTCAAAGTGCGACCGGCGGTGGTGAAGGCGTGTGTGTATGACAAACAGGGTCATGTGTTCGCCATGTATCCAATTGTCGGCATCGGTAGCCCTGAGCCAGTAAAGAACAGTGATGTGGCGGCGCCGGAACTGGAATGCCCGGAAGCTGGTCGTCAGTATACCCGTTTCAGTGAGAAGTTTTTAGAGACGTTCCGTCATATCTATCTGCGCGGTGAGCGCGTCGGCGGTATCTACATTGCCTCTGACTTGCGGGATATCGACGCGTATATCGAGAAGCAGATCATTACCGCGTTTGTGGTGATTGTGTCGGTGTGCCTGATTGCGTATTTCCTCGCCATGCGCCTGCAGCGCAGCATTTCTTCACCAGTGTTGAAGATGGCGGATACGGCGTTGCATGTCTCCATCTATAAGGATTACTCGGTGCGCGTGCCGAAGCCGGAAGATATCGGCGCCGATAGCACCAATGAGATTGCGACGTTGATTGATGCGTTTAACAGCATGTTGAGTGAGATCGAGTCACGCGACGGCACGTTGCAGAAAAAGAATATCGAGCTGGAGCGTGCGAAAGAAGAGGCGGAGAGCGCTAACATGTCGAAGTCGCGCTTCCTTGCCAGTATCAGTCACGAATTGCGCACGCCACTGAACGCGATTATCGGGTTCTCCTCGATCATCACCAGCCAGCTGTTCGGTGCGATCAACGAGAAATACTACGAGTATGCCGAGGACATTCATGACTCCGGTTTGCACCTGCTTGAGATCATCAACGACATTCTTGACCTCTCCAAAGCCGAGGCCGGGAAGCTGACGCTGGAGATGGAGGAATTCAGCGTCGAGAAAGCGGTGAAGAAATGTATCACCATTCTCAGCGAGCGGGCTCTCAGAGGGAACATTACCATCTCATCCGATATTGCGCCGGATATGCCGTATCTGATCGCTGACCGGGTACGCTTTATCCAGATCATTCTGAATGTGATGTCGAACGCGGTGAAGTTTACCGAGCCGGGCGGACGGGTGAATATTTCCGTCGATAGTCAGCCGATTGGTAATAACAAGACACATTATAAGGTTGTCATCAGTGATACCGGTATCGGGATGTCGCCGAGTGACATTGATAAGGCATTCCAGAGTTTCGGCCAGATCGATAGCGGGCTGAACCGTAAATATGAAGGAACCGGACTGGGATTGCCGCTGACCAAAAAGCTGGTGGAATTGCATAATGGCACTATTCGACTGGAAAGTGAGGTCGGGATTGGTACGACGGTGCGGATTCAGTTTGTTTCTGATCCCGCCAATCTGGTAAACTGAGGCCAGCGAGTGAGGAAATCATTTATCTTTCTTGACTGTAAGCTGTGATCCTCTATAGAGAGTAGGGAAGTAATACTGGGCTGTTGTTTATGAAGAATACGTATATCGAAACCATTCTACTGATTGAGCGCCTTCACCGCCGTTTTCTGGATGTTGTCAAGACGGAGCTGGAGCGCCTGAAAATCGACGATATAAACAACGTTCAGACGCTTATTCTTTATAATATTGGTGCCGAAGAGCTGACGGTGGGTGAGTTGACCAACCGCGGTTATTATCTTGGTTCCAACGTGTCCTATAACGTGAAAAAAATGGTGGAGAATGGTTACCTGATTCAGGAACGTTCACCGCATGATAAACGCTCTGTACGCGTTAAAGTATCTCCTAAGGGACTGGAAGTTTGTGATAAAATCGACCAGCTCTACATCAAGCATGTTGACGAGATCAAATCAGAAGATCCGGACCTCTCCACGCTGGCGGCTACCAACAAGCAGCTGCTTAATCTGGAGCGCTTCTGGACCAACCTGATGTCCAACATTTTCAAAATGTAATCAGGATTTTTATTTTACGTCCATTTGTGGTATAGTACGCCGCTTTTGCCGTTTATTTGCGCCCATTCAATACTTGCGCAAGGATAGCGGCTCTGATAGGACTAACGTCTAATTTTTTGAGATAACAATAAAAGGAGTGATGAATGCTTAAAAAGCAAACTCTGCGTCATGTATTGACGGCATCTCTTTTCACCTGTCTGCTGGTAGTGAGCATGACAGCGGCAGACGCTTTTGCTGCCCGTAAATTTATTACCATTGGTACTGCCGGTCTCTCCGGTGTGTACTACCCTGTCGGGGGGGCAATCTGCCGCGTGGTAGACCGTAACCGTTCCGAGCATGGCATCAAATGTTCCGTGCAATCAACCGGCGGTTCCATCGAGAATCTGAATAACATCCGTCAGGGCGAACTGGACATGGCTTTCGCGCAATCTGACTGGCATTCCGCTGCGTATCTCGGTACTGGCGTGTTCGCCGATCAGGGGCCGAACAAAGACCTGCGTTCCGTGTTCTCTCTGCACAGTGAAGCGCTGACACTGGTGGCGCGCACCGATGCTGAGATCAATATGCTGGATGACCTGAAAGGCAAGCGCGTGAATGTCGGTAACCCTGGTTCCGGCCAACGTGCGACGATGGATGAGGTGATGCGTGTGAAGGGCTGGGGCGATGATTTCTTCGCGCTGGCGTCCGAGCTGAAATCGTCCGAGCAGGCACAAAAGCTGTGTGATAACCAGATTGATGCGTTCGTGTTTGCGACCGGTCACCCGAACGGTTCCATTCAGGAAGTGAGTTCTACCTGTGAAACCAAGATCATCAACATTGACGGCCCTGAGATCGACAAGCTGGTTGAGGAGTTTAGTTACTATGCTCCGGCCACGATTCCGGGCGGTATGTATGCCGGCACGCCGGAAGACGTGAAAACCTTTGGTGTGAAGGCAACAATGGTTACGTCCAGTAATGTTGACGAAGAGCTGATCTATCAGGTGGTGCGTTCGGTATTCGAGAGTTTTGACAAGTTCAAAACTACGCACCCGATTCTGTCAACGCTGAGCAAGAAAAACATGATTTCCAGTGGCTTGACATCTCCTCTTCATGATGGCGCCAAACGTTATTATAAAGAGGTTGGCTTGCTGAAAGAGTAAGTGTAACAGGGCGTAACTTCGGTTACGCCCTTTTTCGTTTTTCCCATAGAGTGAACAGGCTTGCAAGCAGACACGTTAGTTGATAACGTGCGCGCGCTTAGGCAACCTAACAGGATGGTCTTATGAGTGGTGATGCTAAGAATGCTCCGGATATTGACGTCAATGATCTGATTATTGAAAAAGACACCGGGGCGCGTAGCCCGTCCGGCATTGCCGGTAAAATTCTTACCGGTGCAGCGCTGGCGTGGGCACTGTTTCAGCTGTGGATCGTGTCGCCGCTGCAGTTTGAGCTGGGGATCTTTATTCTCAATGATACCGAGAGCCGTTCCATTCACCTCGCATTCGCGACCTTCCTGGCCTTTACCGCTTATCCGATGTTCAGCACGTCACCGCGTTTCCGCATTCCGATTCAGGACTGGATCATGGCACTGGTGGCGGCTTTCTGTTCCGGTTATCTGTTCCTGTTCTACGACCAGCTGGCGATGCGTCCGGGACTGCCGACCGATCTCGATATATACGTAGCGATTGCCGGGCTGGTGCTGTTGCTGGAAGCGGCGCGCCGTTCACTCGGTCTGCCGCTGATGGTGATTGCTATTCTGTTCCTGTGTTACGTGATTTTCGGCTCCGCCAGCTGGATGCCGGATCTGGTGGCGCATAAAGGAGCGTCGCTGTCTAAACTGGCTAACCATATGTGGTTGTCGACCGAAGGGGTGTTCGGGATCGCGCTTGGTGTATCCTCCGGTTTCGTGTTCCTGTTCGTGCTGTTCGGCTCACTGCTGGATAAGGCTGGGGCAGGGAACTACTTTATCAAGGTAGCATTCTCGCTGCTCGGACATCTGCGCGGTGGCCCGGCGAAAGCGGCGGTGCTGTCTTCCATGCTGACCGGGTTTATTTCCGGCTCGTCGATCGCCAATGTGGTGACGACCGGGACGTTTACCATCCCGCTGATGAAGCGCGTCGGGTTCAGTAATGAAAAAGCCGGAGCGGTGGAAGTATCCGGGTCGGTGAACGGCCAGATTATGCCACCGGTGATGGGGGCTGCGGCGTTCATCATGATGGAATTTATCGGTATCTCGCTGCAGGAGGTGATTCGTCACGCATTCCTACCCGCAGTGATTTCCTACATTGCGCTGCTCTACATGGTACATCTGGAAGCGCTGAAAGCGGATATGAAAGCACTGTCAAAGCCAGTGACGCGTACGATTAGTCAACGGCTGATCGGTACCGGGATTATCGTCAGCAGCATTATTATTCTGTGCGGGATTGTGTATTACGGCATGGGCTGGATCAAGGACGTGGCCGGGGATGGAACACCGTATATCGTTTCCGTTGCGATTGTGGCGGCGTATGTGATGATGATCCGTTTTGCGTCACAGTATCCTGATCTGGAGCCGGATGATCCGGATTCACCGGTGGTGGAACTGCCGGAGACCGGGCCGACTGTGAAAACCGGCCTGCATTACCTGCTGCCGGTGGTGGTGCTGGTATGGTGTCTGATGATTGAACGCCTGTCGCCGGGTCTGTCCGCGTTCTGGGCGTGCATGGTGATGGTCTTCATTCTGGTGACGCAAAAGCCGTTGCTGGTGTTCTTCCGCAAGCAGGATCAATACAAAGAAGCCGTGATGTCCGGGCTGTGCGACCTGAAAGACGGGTTGATTGCCGGGTCACGTAACATGATCGGGATCGGGGTGGCGACTGCTGCCGCCGGGATCATCGTGGGGACGGTATCGCTGACCGGGATCGGTCAGGTGATGACGCAAATCGTGGAAGTGCTGTCCGGCGGATCGCTGATTATGGTGCTGGTGCTGACGGCGATTATCAGCCTGATTCTGGGGATGGGGCTGCCGACGACCGCCAACTATATCGTGGTGGCCAGTATCATGGTGGGTGTGGTGCAGGAGCTCGGAATTCAGCACGGGTTGCTGGTGCCGGCGATTGCCGTTCACCTGTTTGTTTTCTATTTCGGGATTATGGCGGATGTAACGCCACCGGTGGGGCTGGCCTCGTTCGCGGCGGCGGCTATATCGAAAGGTGACCCGATCAAGACCGGATTGCAGGCGTTCCTCTATAGTACGCGGACTGCGATTCTGCCGTTCTTCTTTATTTTCAACAACCGTCTGCTGTTGATCGATGTGCATCACTGGTGGGAGATTGTGCAGGTGTTCCTGGTGGCAACCAGCGGTCTGTTACTGTTCTCCGCTGCTACGCAGGGTTATTTCATCGCACGTAGCCGTTTGTATGAATCTGCCATGCTGTTGATTGTGGCGACGATGCTGTTTGTGCCGGGGCGCTGGATGGATATCGTGATTCCGAGTGAGAAAGAAGTGCCTGCTACTGAGATGGCCAGTGCACTGGAGCATATTCCTGCCGGAGAACTGGCTAAAGTCTATGTCATGGGTGAAGATGATCTGGGCGACCCGCGCCCGTATCACACCGTGATCGCCGTACCGGAAGGCAAGGACGGCGCGGAGAAAATTAAGAATATGGGGCTCTACCTGACCTATACGGATCGTGGTACGGCTCTGATTGACGATATGGATTTCAGCAGCCCGGCCGAGGATGCAGGGATCGACTTTAACGATGAGCTGCAAACCATCTTTATGCCGATGGATCGTCCGGCGAGGGAATGGGTGTTTGTCCCGGCTGGTGTTCTGCTGCTGATTGTAGTAGTCTTGCAGCGTCGCCGTGTGAAGGCAGAAAGCGTATAGGAGGTTCAGTGATGTACCAGAATATTTTATTTCCTGTGGATGTAACCGAGCAAAGCTCCTGGCAGGTGGCGCTGCCGGTGGTGCTGGAAATGGTGCAGGCATTTAACGCCAAGCTGCATGTGATGACGGTGGTGCCGGATTTCGGCATGAGCATCGTCGGACAGTTCTTCCCCGGTAATGCCGAGGATACGCTGATTAAAGGGGCGACCGAAGCGCTGCATAAATTCACCGAGGAGCATATTCCCTCAGATGTGACCGTGCGTCATGTGATTACGCAGGGTACGGTGTATGAATGCATTATCGATACGGCTGACCGTGTGGATGCCGATCTGATCGTGATGGCGGCGCATCGTCCGGAGTTGAAAGACTATCTGCTCGGCCCGAATGCGGCGCGCGTGGTGCGTCACTCATCGCGCTCCGTGCTGGTAGTGCGTAACGACTACAAGAAATAACGATTTGATTTAGCTGGCTCGGTAGAGGCAGAATTCCAACGTTTCATCCAATGCGGCTTTCACCGGAGAATCGGGGAAGGCAGTGAGGGCTTCGCGCGCTTTGTCGCAGTAATCGCCTGCGCGGGCGATGGTGGCCTGAATGGTGTCATAGCGGGCAATCAATGCCAGCGCCTGTTCGAGATCGCCATCCTGTATATGCTCTTCTTCCAGTGTGCGGTGCCAGAAACGCTTTTCCTCTTCATCCGCCTGTGCATAGGCCATGATGACCGGCAGGGTGATCTTGCCCTCGCGGAAATCATCGCCCACCGTTTTGCCGAGGGTGGCCTGATCGGCATCATAATCGAGCGCATCATCGACCAGCTGGAAGGCCATGCCGAGATACAGTCCGAAATCAGCCAGTGGTTTCTGCCATTCGGGCTTGTCCATAATGACGGCGCCGAGCTGGCAGGCCGCTTCAAATAAGGCCGCAGTTTTGGATGCAATCACTTTCAGATAACGCTCTTCCGGTGTGGTGGGGTCATTGGCGGTGGTCATTTGCAGCACCTCGCCCTGTGAGATGGTGGCTGAGGCATCGGAGAGGATGCGCAGCACTTCCAGCGAGCCGTCACTGACCATCAGCTGAAAGGCGCGGCTGAGGAGGAAGTCGCCGACCAGTACGCTGGCCTGATTGCTCCATATGGCGTTGGCGGTCTGGTCGCCGCGGCGCAGGGTGCTTTCATCCACCACATCGTCATGTAACAGGGTGGCAGTGTGGATCAGCTCGACAGCGGCGGCGAGGTTGACATGGCGGTCGCCCTGATAGCCGCAGAGGAGGGCGCAGGCAATGGTGAGTGCCGGGCGCAGGCGTTTGCCGCCGGAGGAAATGATATGCTGGGCGATGTCGTGGATTAGCGGGACATCCTGCTGCACATTCTGCAGGATGACCTGATCGACGCGGGCGATGTCGTCACCGACGATGGCTTTCAGGTTGTTCAGGCTGGGTGCGCTGATCGGCGCCGCCTCATATGCTTGTGCGTTGCTCATGCGCTATGTCTAGCCTGTTCCGGGCGGTTAGACAATAATGGAATGCGCTCCTTCGTCCTGCGGGGTTTCGGGGGCGTCGAGGTCGAAGAGCTCCTGATAGCCGCTGCGGAAGGCGACGGTGCCGGTAAACCCGCTGATTTCCTGCGCTTGCATGTAGATGGCCTGAATGTCGGCCTGCATGGTTTTGTCGAGTTCGCGCTCGCTGCGGACGATGAGGTCAAAGGCCATTTGGCTGCCTTTGCGGAGGAATCCGTCGAATTGCATATGGCCGAGATTGCTGAAAGTGAGGTCGAGCAGGAAATGTTCGCTGAATTCGTTGCTGCCGTCTTCGCCGTTGTCACCGCCGCTGCCGCCCTGACGGTAGAAGATGCGCAGTGGCACCGTGTCATCGCCCATGACGAAGGGCAGGGTGAGGTTTCCCCACTGCATGGCTTCGCGTGGCTCATTCATCATGCTGCGCAAGTTGTTGAAGTCATTCATCAGTTTTTTCATCAATTCCGGCTTTTCCATGTTCAGCTGATGGCTGTTTTTGGAGCCGAGCCAGCGGCGGATGTCGCCGCCTTTGAGTGCGCTGATCATGAACAGCATTTCGGTGGTCAGTTCCTTGCCGCCGCGCGGGACGGCGTGGGCGGAGATACTGCCCACTGCCTGTGGGGTCGGTGCGACATAGGAGAGGATATCGCGGAAACTTTCCATGCTGCGCCCGGCCAGCAAAGACGGGTCGCTGCCGGTGGCGGCGGTGGCTTCCGGTGTGGCAGGCATGACCTGTTGAATCATAAAGCTGATGCGCGTGCCGGGCTGCAGCGGGGTCGGGCTGAGCAGACGGATGGTGCCGATGGGCGATTGCAAGGTCAGGCTGTTGTTGCTGTCTCCCTGCAGGACGGTGGCGGTGATGACGCCAGCAGGATTAACAGGCGGCGGTGGTGGCGCAGCCGTTGTTGTTGCCGATGCTGTGCCGGGTGGTGTGGGTGCAGCGGTTGCCGGATTAATTGCCGGTGGCGTGGCGGTTGTCGTTGCAGCAGCCGGGGCTTGCGGTGCAGCCGTAGTGGTGGGTGCCGCCGGTGCCGGTGTGTTCGGGGCCGTGGTGGTCGTTGTGGTCGATGTTGGTGGTGCTGGCGTGCCTGGTGCGCTGGCAGCGGGTTGCTGTGGTGGCGGTGTTTGTGTGGTTGTTGATTGCTGCGGCGTGGCTGGAGCATTGGGCACTGCTGCAGGTGTTGCCGTTGTTGTGGTGACGGGTGCCTGCGGTGTCGCGGGAGTAGAAGGTGTGGTGGTGGCAGGTGCTGTTGGTGCATTGCCGGGTTGCTGTGTCGTGGTGATCGGTGCCTGTGGAGATGTTGCCGGTACTGTTGGCGTTGCCGGTGGAGGGGCTCCCGGCGTGGTGGTGACGGCGGGTTGCGGAGCGACATTACCGGGCGTGGTGGTGGTCGTTGCCGCAGGTGTCGTCGCGGGTTGTGTGGGCACGCCCGGTTGCGCCGGGGTGGTGGGTGCGGTGGCCGGTTGCTGTTGTGTGGGCGTTGCACCCGGTACATCCAGCCCGGTGACCCGGATGGCGAGCTGACTGCCCGGTGGCGCCTGTATCAGCGCGTCGGCAATCGGTTTGGGCAGTGTTGCCAGTGTTTCCTTGCTGACCGTGTTGTTGAGCAAAATGGTGGTCAGTGCCTGTTGCGGCGGCGGTGGCGGTGCTGCCTGTCCCGGCCGTGCAGCAGCGGTTTCCGTGGTCGGTAACTGGCCGGGCTTCATCAATCCCTCGCGCACAATGACGTCCTGTTCGGCGCTTTTGCCGCTGATTGATTCGACATATTTGGCCAGTGATTTGCCGTCGACGCTGATGATGCGCGCCATCATTTCGTCCTGTGCTTTTTCCAGTTTGATGGCGAGCTCCATGCCGCGTTTCAGGGTGATATCGGTGCGCAGGGTGATGTCGCCTTTGTCGGTGTGCAGTACGACGCTGCCATGTTGCGGGCGCTGGTTGATCATGCCGCGCAGGATGGTGCCGGTAGGCAGGACGGCGATAGATGGAGGAACCGTGGTGGCGCTGCCGGTTGTCGGGTTAGCGGATACACCTTGTATCTGGATCGGAGCCTGTTGGAATTGTACTGGTCCCTCCATAATACCTCACTGTGTAACCTTAGGTGATTTGTTGCATCAGTTTGATGGAGATGGCGGCGGCGTCGGTAGCGGCCAGCGTGTGCGATGCTTTGTCGATCAGCGAGACCTGCGCACGGATGGAGTCTTTCACTTTGTTGTCCTTGCGCACGATGCCCAGCATTTTCGGTGCGATGCCGAGGAAGCTGGTGCAGGCTTTTTCCAACGCGGCGAAGGTCTTTTCTCCTTCCTTTTGCGAGGCGGCCTGATTGACGATCACCTGCACATTCGGGTTATGCAGTTTGGTGGCGCAGAGTTTGATGAAGGCGTAGGCGTCGGTCAGCGAGGTTGGCTCGTCGGTGATGACGACGATGCAGCGCCCGGCGATGGAGGCCATGAATTGTACATATTGTTCGATCCCGGCGCCGAGGTCGATGATGACGGCGTCGTAATTCTTCGACAGCTCGATCAGCTCTTCCTTGATGTTGCTCAGGCGGGTGAGGGAGACGGAGGCCATGCTGGTGGAGCCGGAGCGCCCGGCCAGAATGTCGAAGCCACCCTGATAATGGGTGATGCTCTCGGAGAGTTTGGCTTTGCCCTCGAAGACGGTGCGCAGGTCGCGCTCCGGGGTGAGGCCGAGTTGTACGTCGACATTGGCGAGGCCGATGTCTCCGTCGAACAATAAGACGTTCCGGGCGGAGCGGGCAAAGAGATGCGACAGGGTAATGGCCAGCCAGGTTTTCCCGACGCCGCCTTTGCCGGATGCAATAGCAATGATATTATTGATGGGTTTGTCGTTCATTGCGTTACGTGATTACTCCTTTCGGTAAGACAAGATCAGGTCGGCCAGCACGTCCGGCGTCATATCGTTAAATTCTCCCAGTACCTTCTCGGTTCCGGTGGTGTGGCAGAAGTTGAGGCCACCGCCATAGGCTGCAGTGAGCAGGCTGCCGTAGCGTTTGGCAACGTCGGTACGCGTTACCAGCAGCTTTTCGACACCAAGAAACGAGAATGCTTGGGAGATCTCCGACGCTTCGACCGGATCACCCCCTGCAGGGTACACGAGCACCGGCTCGATTTCAAGCAATCCGGCAAACTCGGCGAGGTCTTTGAGGTCGTGGAAATCGTAGGGATTGGCCCCGGCGCTATCGATGACGATGCGGTCGTTTTTGTCGATGTCGGCGAGGATGGCTTTCAGTTCGTTACGGTTTTCAACGATATGCAGCTCAATGTTGAGAATGTCGGTGATGGAGGCCAGTTGTTCGACACCGCCAGCGCGTTTGTAATCGGTGGTGATGACCTGCACCTTGTGCCCCGCTTTGACGATGCGGGCGCAGATTTTGGCAGCGGTGAGCGTTTTTCCCGCACCGGGCGGGCCGATCAGCATCAGGCGCAGGCCGGGAGCGGTGTAGTCGATTGTATCGAAGATGAAGGTCTTGGCCAGCGCGCCAGCGAGTACCTGACGGATGCTCTCGGCGGAATCGTCTTTCGGTTTCGGCATGTGGCGTATTTCGGCGAGCAGGGCTTCGGTGGCCTCGCGCGAGGTGCCGTTATCCTGCAGGCCGCGCTCGATATCGCG